>CATPAP010000025.1 GCA_955651875.1 Candidatus Dormiibacterota bacterium | reverse complement strand
TTGAATACGCCGATGGCGGCCTCGAGCTGGTCGCCGCCGACGTTGTCGAAGTACACGTCGATGCCGCCGGGCGCGGCGTCGCTCAGCTGGTCACGGACCGGCCCGCTCTTGTAGTTGAAGGCGGTGGTGAAGCCGAGATCGTCGATGAGGTACTTCACCTTCTCGTCGGAACCGGCGCTGCCGATCACCCGCGATGCGCCGCGAAGCCTGGCGATCTGGCCGGCCATGCCGCCGACGCCGCCCGCCGCACCGGAGATGAAGACGCTGTCGCCCTCGTTCATCTGCGCGATGTCGACCAGGCCCACCCAGGCGGTGAAGCCGGTGAGCCCGAGCGCGCCGAGGTACACGGACGCCGGCGCCAGGCTGACGTCGACGCGTCGGAAGTCGCTCGCCTTGCCGGTGGCGTACTCTCGCCAGCCGCCCATGTGCTGGACGGTGTCGCCGACGTTCAGGTCGGGGGATCTCGACTCGACCACCTCGCCGACGGCGCCGCCGGTCATCACCTCGCCGACCTTGAACGGTGGGGCGTATGACTTCACGTCGTTCATGCGCCCGCGCATGTACGGGTCGACAGATATAAAGGAGTTGCGGACGGTGACCTCGCCCTCGTCCGGCGGTCGCACCTCCGTCTGCACAAGCTCGAAGTTCTGCGCGGTGGGTTCACCGCTGGGACGGCTGGCGAGGTGGATCTCGCGGTTGCGCGTCACTTCACTGCGGCGTAGTGATCGATGAGACGGCGCGCGTAGAAGTCCTCCCATGCGGCCTTCTGCACCGCGCTCGTGTACTCCTTGTCGAGCGTCACCAGCATGTAGATGAACTCGCTGCGCACCGGGGTGGTGCCGAGGAGATCGGGCAGCTCGGAGAGGTCGATGAGCCAGTCGGTGTACCACGACGCCCAGTCGGGGTCGTCGCCGTCGACGATGCGGAAGACGCGGTGGTGCGTCTCCGATGCCTCGTGGAGCAGCTCGCAGATCCGTGTTGCCGTGTCAGCCATCACCCGTACCTCTGTTCGCAGGCGCGAAGGGCGGACCTGGTCGCGGTGGACTGTAGCGCGAGCCGGTGCGGAGCCACCGGGACGGCTCCCCTAGAACTAGGTGGCCATGAGCGCTCCATCAGCGCGCTCGAAAGAGGACACCACCAAGCCGACCGAGCGCACCGTTGCCGCAGTCGGGCACTCCACGCCAGGATGGTGTTCTCGCGGCGCGTGGAAACGCTGGCGCGGGCGACCCGGGCGCTGCTGCCCCCCTGGCCGCCTCATTGACGTCGGTTGCGGCGACGGCTCCATCGCCTGTCGTATCGGCGAGCTGCGCGATGACGTGCTGCCCGAGGCGTACGACGTCTTGATCCGACCAACGTCGCACATTCCCGTGACTCAGTTCGACGGGCGCAACATTCCCCTGCCCGATGACTAAGCTGCGGCTTGCATGCTGATCGACGTGCTGCATCACACCGAGGATCCCGTCGCCCTCCTGCGCGAATGTGCGCGAGTCGCGCCCGTGATCATTGTCAAGGACCATCTCGCACGCAACGCGATGCAGCGACGCACGCTGGCTTTCATGGACTGGGTCGGCAACCGACCACACAGCGTCGTGCTGTCGTACAGCTACTTCTCGCCCATGGGGTGGCGGGACGCGGTCAGCGCCGCAGGAGTGCATGAGGTGTCCCAGGGACGCCTGGACGGCCTCTATCCACCGCCCTTCTCCCTCTTGTTTGGTGGTGTGTTGCATTTCGTGTCCCGGCTCGAGCGGCAGCAAGGATCGAAGAGCACCCTGGTTATCTGACAATGCGGCCAGTGGACCGACATCAATCCGTTATGTTGTTGCGATCCCGGTTGACGGCATTCAGCCGATCCTTGGGTGATGAGTGCAGAGTTCCTTTCCCGGCTGACCGCGACCATGCTTTCGTCGATCCGGACGCGCCGCCGCTCGCAGCCTCGCGATGACGAGAGGGGACAGGGGATGGTCGAGTACGCGCTGATCCTCGTCCCGATCGCGGTTGTCGTGATCGTGATCCTTGCGGTCGTCGGCAATCAGGTCAACAACGTCTTCTCCAACGTCACTAGCGGCATCGGAAACTAGAGCAGCAACGGGCAGACCGCCCCTAGCTGCGCCTGTGCCTAGCTGGCCTGGGTAGCGGAGTTCATCGATTCCAGGACCTCCTTTTCTCCTGTGCATGGCACCCGATTCGGGTTCTCCACAGCGAATTGAGGGTACTAACGCTGCATTCGATCTCTCGCGATTGCAGACCTCAGACGCGTGTCCGGTTAGCTGACACGACCCGATGGGTGGCTGGCGTGGCCGGCGAGTACTCACACCGACGTTCTCAGCTACCTGCTGACGCCGGCCTACAGCTGATGCTGCCGCATATTGCCACGGCTTCACGAACCTATACAGGTGTTTACATACCTCTCCCCGATGGCAGCCTTGATGGTGGCGTGCCCGGCGCCGGCCAGGTGACCTTCTCCGCTGATCAGTCGTTCACGTGGGACGAAGGAGGTCCGCTGCAGGGCACCAACGTTCAGTACCAGGGAGTGCAGGGCGCGCACATGCCTGGCGCCAACCTGTCCGGGCTCAACCTCAAGAACGCCAAACCTGCAGAACGCCGACCTGGCCGGCGCCAACCTTGGTGGCGCCAAGCTTTAGCGGCGCCAACCTGCGCGGCGCAACCGAGCCGGGTTGGAAGTTGAGCTAATTACCGACGTCGGAGCCTCTCGCCGCTGGACGGGTGATGACTTCCGCGGTGCGCGTCAGAGGTGAGGGCGGCGGTTGTCGCCGCGCCGGATCCCCAGGATGCTCAGAAAGAAGCTGGAGACATGGTCTGAACCCCCAGTGCCACCATGAGCACGGCGGGATCACCTGCCGCATGGTGACCCGCGGATCGAGCTGTCCAAATCCCTTGGCCTGCCACGAGATGACCGCGGCGACAAGGAGCACCACCCCGGCAATTGTCAGGAGCGCGCCCGTCAGCAGCCCGACCTCGAGATTGGCAAAGCGAAACATGCGGTTGAGTCGTGGGCTTGGCGGATGGAAGCCTTCGCGCACGGCGAAGATCTTCGTGAAGACCGCGAAAACAATCAGCTGGTAGCCGATGATGGCAAGGCTGCTCGCGACCAGCAGGGTGTTGATGTCAAGGTTGAGCGTGCCCACCCGTCTCGTTCCGCCCGCCAGCCAAGCCGACAGTCCAACGCCGAAGATGAACAGTATCGCGCCGGGGGTCAAAAGAGCCATCCGGGGGCTGTAGAGAAGCATGAAACGCAGATGTCGCCATCCGTCACGCCAGGTATGCAGGTGAGGTGGCCGTGACCGGCCGTCCTTGTAGAGGACAGTCGGGATCTCAGTGATCCGCATCCTCAGCATCGAGGCTTTTATGATCATCTCGCTGGCGAACTCCATACCCGTTGTGTGGAGGTCCAACTGTTCATACGCGTCGCGACGGAAAGCGCGCAAACCGCAGTGGAAGTCGCCAATCTTTGCCCCGTAGAACAACCGACCTATGGCGGTCAAGAGCGGGTTGCCGAGCCATCGGTGCTGCCATGGCATGGCTCCTGACCTGATGCCCCCCTTGAAAACGGTTCCCCATCACGAGGTCAAAAGCCCTACCTCAGTTGCTCCACGAATGGATACATCTGAGAGAAGTCGTAACTGTCGTCGGCGTCACCCACGAGCACGTACTCGCCACGGGCGGCATCGATGCCTCCGCGCAAGGCATTGCCGTATCCCTGAGCGGCGACCTGCACGACTTGAGCCCCTGCGCGCCTCGTCACGTTCTGGTCCTCGAAACCGCCGAGGTTGGTGGAGCCAGGGGGACTCGAACCCCCGACCCCTTGCATGCCATGCAAGTGCTCTCCCAACTGAGCTATGGCCCCGGCAGGGATGGTACCAGCGGGGTCAGAGCCGGCTGCCACTGAGTAGACTGTGCCACAGTAAAGCTATCACCTAAACAATCGTTTACACACACAGCAGCATTTGCCCCGCCTCCTATCGAACGCGCACAATGCCAGCGAGTTCCAGTCTGTGCGACAGTCGCCTTGGGGGCGCAATCGCGGCATTGAGGAGTGGGCGACATGATCCAAGTTGACGGCTCCGTCTCGGTTTCGGAGCGCCAGTCGCCCCTGGTCAGCGCCGCTCAGCGACTGGCCGTTCGCATTGAGACGCTCGTCGACCTGAATGGTGCCGGC
>CATPAP010000024.1 GCA_955651875.1 Candidatus Dormiibacterota bacterium | reverse complement strand
GTGTTCATGATGATCACCAGGCTGACCACGAGGAGCATCAGTGAGACGAAGCCGACAACACCCTCGATGATATTGATCGCCGCCTGTATCTTCGGGGTCACGTCGGCGTTGTAGTCGGTGGGCTGGGTGGCGTCGACAATCGGGCTCGACCGCGCCACCTGGTCGAGCTGTTGCAGGTAGCGCAGCTGCCTGACGTTGACGTTGAGCGAGGCGGGTAGTGGGTTGCTGCCCAGGGCGGTGACCGCGGTGGCGATGTCGGTGCCCTTGCTGGCCGCCTCCTGGAACGCCTGGTCCTTGTTCTCGAACGAGACCGCCTGCACCCGCGAGTCGGTCTGCAGCTGGTGTTGGAAGTTGATGATGTCGGCGAGCGACACACCGTCCTGGATGTAGATTTTCAGCTTGCTGGCGCGTGACTCCTGGTCGCGCAGGACGTTGGTGAGCAGATGGGTGCCGAGCGCGAGCGCACCGATGAGCACGAGGATGAGTCCCATCGTGCACACCCCGGCGAGCGACACGCCGAGGTTACGACGGAAGTTCTGCATCGACGAACGCACCGCAAACCAGAAGGCGGAGATGAAGCGCCTCAAATCGTGGCCTCCCCTTCACGCAGGTACTTGCCTTCCTGCTCATCGCGGATCACGCGGCCGCCATCGATGGCGATGACCCGGCGGCGCACCAGGTCGACGACCTCGCGGTTGTGCGTCGCCATGAGCACGGTGGTGCCGCGGTGGTTGATCTGCAGGAGGAGCTGAACGATGCCCCACGAAGTGTCGGGATCGAGATTGCCGGTGGGCTCGTCGGCGAGGAAGATGCGCGGCCGTGTCACCAGCGCGCGGGCGATGGCGACACGCTGCTGCTCACCGCCGCTCAACTCTTCGGGGAACTTGGCGTACTTGTCCTCGAGGCCGACGATCCACAGCGTCTCCTCCACCTTCTCGCGCATGTGGCGCTGTCCAGGACGGGTGACCTGGAGTGCGAACGCGACGTTCTGCGCGATGGTCAGAGTGGGCAGCAGCTTGTAGTCCTGGAACACGATGCCGAACTTGCGGCGCAGCTTGGGCAGCCGGCGGCGCGGCATGCGCGTCACCTCCTGGCCGTCGACGAAAATCCGCCCGCAGCTCGCCGGCTCATCACGGATCAGGAGGCGCACCAGCGTCGACTTGCCGGCGCCGCTGGCGCCGACGAGGAAAACGAAGTCGCGCTGGTAGATGGCGAGGTCGACGTCGCGGAGCGCAACGGTGCCGCTCTGGTACGTCTTGCCGACGCCGTGGAAGCTGATCACCGGGCGCAGCGCCGGATCGCTGGCGAGAGCGGCGCGCTGCGCGAGTGCCACGCTCACGACATGGTCCCGTGCCAAACCCTGCGTAGCGACACGCTGACCAGCATCGGACGCTGCTGAACGGGACGGGAATCAACGTCGGAGTTGTTCACGGCGGGGAATTCCAGCGCCCGGCAGGCCCTGTGCTCCACTGCCGTCCAGCCGGGTGAACGGTGCGAGGCCCCATCCGGTTCGCGTGGATCGTGGAGCGAATTGAGACCGTGAAGGGACGCGGCCGAGTATACGACCGGCTTGCGAGTTGCTCGTCTGCCCGCGACACATCCGCGACAAGGCAAGCGGTGTTGTTGCGCTTGTTGCGGCGCTTTCGGCGCGTTCGCGGTGAGTGCCGCGTCCCTAGGCGGCCGCCTCACGCGCCGACCAGCGCAGGTACGCCTCCATGAAGGGGTCGAGATTGCCGTCGAGAACCGACTGCGCGTTGCCGCTCTCTGCACCGGTGCGGTGGTCCTTGACCATGGTGTAGGGATGGAGCACGTAGGAGCGGATCTGGCTCCCCCACTCCGCCGGCATCGACTCCCCCTTGAGCTCGGCGATGCGGTCCGCGTGCGCAGCCTGCTTGAGCGCGAGCAGGCGGCTGCGTAGCACGCGCCAGGCCACATCGCGGTTCTGGTGCTGCGAGCGTTCGTTCTGGCACGTCACCACCACCCCGGTGGGCACGTGGGTGAGCCGGATCGCGGACGACGTCTTGTTGACGTGCTGGCCGCCGGCACCACTGCTGCGGTAGACGTCCTCGCGAACGTCCTTGGGATCGATGTCGACCTCTGTCTCGTCCTCGATCTCCGGGGTGACCTCGACCAGCGCGAACGACGTGTGCCGGCGCGCCGCGGAGTCGAACGGGCTGATGCGCACCAGCCTGTGCACGCCGCGTTCGGACTTGAGCAGGCCGAATGCGTGCGGCCCGGTGATCCGCAGCGTCGCCGACTTGATGCCGGCCTCGTCCCCCGCCGACTCGTCGATGAACTCCGCGGAGTACTTCTTCTCCTCCGCCCAGCGCAGGTACATGCGCAAGAGCATCTCCGCCCAGTCCTGCGAGTCCGTCCCACCAGCACCGGCGTGGATCCCGAGGATCGCGGGATTGTCGCTGTACGGATCGCTGTAGAGGAGCTCGAGCTCGCGGCGGTCGAGCTCGCGCCCGAGCGCGTCGAGCTCAGCGGTGACCTCCGCGGTCATCTCATCGTCGGGCTCCGCTTCGACCATCTGTCCGAGATCGACAGCGTCGGAGGTGCGCTTCTCGATGTCGGCCACCGAGGCGACCTCCTCGCGCAGCCGTGACGCCTCCTGGGTCAGTGAGGCGGCACGGCGCGAGTCGTCCCACAGGGACGGGTCGTTGATGAGCGCGTCGAGCTCGGCAAGACGCGTGCGCTTGGCGTCCAGGTCAAAGATGGCCCAGCAGGTCTTCTGCTCGGGCCTTGACCTCTTGTGCGCGCGTGGCCAGCTCACCCATGACCGCCCGAGTGTACTTGGGACCTCCGCGACGACGGCTACCATCGCCGGCTATGAGCGACGTCCTCAGCATCCCCGACACCCGCCTCGATCCGCCGCCCGACCTCGACGAGCGCGAGACCCTGATCGCCTTCCTCGACTGGTATCGCGAGACCATCCTGGTCAAGCTCGACGGGCTCGACCGTGAGGCGATGACCCGCAGGCTGGTGTCATCGCGCACCACCCTGCTCGGCATCGTCAAGCACCTCACACTGGTGGAGTGGTGGTGGTTCGTCATCGTGTTCGGTGGCGAGCCGCTCGATCCTGACGCCGACGACGATCCCGACCCGGATTCGGACTGGCTCATCACGGACGGCGACGACACCGAAGCACTCGTCGCCGCCTATCGATCCGCGTGCGCCCGCAGCAATGAGGTCGCGCGGGCCACCTCCTCACTCGAGGATCGCTCCCCCGGCCCGCACCGCTCGGGACGGACGCTGCGCTGGATCCTCGCGCACATGGTCGAGGAGACGGCGCGGCATGCTGGCCACGCGGACATCCTCCGCGAGCTTATCGACGGCCGCACCGGCGACTGAAGCGCGTCTGCCGTCAGGGGAACTGCACGTGGTACCAGCGCGCGCCGGCGTCGTTGGTCCGCCACAGAGCGAACGGGCCGGACGATTGCAGGTCGAACGCGAAGCCGTTGGTCGAGGTGGTGAACCCAACGACCTTCCACTGGGTCTGGTTGCTCTCGACGGGGGTGAAGGTCTGGCCGCCGTTGACGGAATGGAACAGCGCCTGGTCAGCGACCACAACGTTGGGCTGAGGAGGTACCGGCGACGGACGCGAAGTTGGCCATCATGCCCGGTCCGGGAACCTGCGTGAAGTGCTGGCCACCGTCGACCGACCGGAAGGCTGACGCCTCAGTCCCGGTGGCGCACGTCGCCCACAGCACGCTGGTGTCCACCGCGTACAGGTTGATGTCGAGCGCGCTCGGACAGATGGTCGCCGTGGTGAAGCTCTGACCGCCGTCCGCAGACCGCAACAGAATGCCTGGGCCCCCGGCGCCGTCGCTGTGGGCAACCCAGACGTGCGCGCCGTTGACGTTGAGCTGGCTCAAGCTCCCATGTCCTGCGGAGGAGGGAAGCGTCGACCAGGCGTCCTGCGCAGTCACTGAACGCTCCAGCGTGCAATTCGAGCCGGCACATGCG
>CATPAP010000023.1 GCA_955651875.1 Candidatus Dormiibacterota bacterium | reverse complement strand
GCCAGAGCGTCGGTCTGCTCCACGGCGACCTCACTCAGAAGGAACGCAACGCGGCCATGGAGGCGTTCGTCGCCACTCACGTCAAGCACCTCATCGCCACCAACGTCGCCGCGCGTGGGCTCGACATCGACGACATCTCGCACGTCATCAACTACGACGTCCCCACCACGCCCGATGAGTACCTGCACCGTGTCGGCCGCACCGCGCGGGCGGGGCGGACGGGCGTGGCCATCACTCTGATCACGCCGAGCGAGATCCTCAAGCTGCGCGACGTCGAGAAGCACGCGCGCACCACCATCGAGCCGGCCACGCTCGAGGACTTCCCGGTCCAGCCCGCGTCAGCCGCGAGCTGAGCCACGTGGCCTTCGCCGCGTCGGCTACAGTCCGGCGCGTGAGCGGACCGGCGATCCACGACAGCGGCGAGGGGCCGGCGCTGCTCCTCCTGCACGCCTACCCGCTCGACGCCTCGCAGTGGGACGGCCAGGTGGCCGGCCTCAGCGACCGGTATCGCTGCCTGCGCCCCGACTTCTGGGGCTGCGGTAGCTCGCCTGCGCCGAACGGGGAGGTGACCATCGACAGCTACGCGCGCGACGTCCTCGCCGAGCTCGACTCGCGCGACGTGCGCGACTTCGCCGTCTGCGGCTCGTCGATGGGCGGCTACGCGGCCTTCGCGCTGCTGCGCGCGGCAGGCGAGCGGGTGCGCACGCTCGTGCTCGTGGGCACGCGCGCCTCAGCGGACAGCGAGGGCGCGCGGGCTGCGCGCGCGACCGTGGCGGATCAGGTGCGGGCCGGCGGCGTCGAGGCGATCGTCGAGCCGATGACACAGAGCCTGCTGTGCGCGCGCTGCCGCGACGAGGTGCACATCGCTGACCCCGTCCGCGGACGCATCCGGCGCTGGACGGTCGGCGGCGTGCTGACGGTGCTGCAGACGCTGGCAGGGCGACCAGACAGCACCGACATGCTCGGCAAGATCGACGTGCCGACGCTGGTGGTGTGGGGCACCGACGATGCCATCGTGTCCGCCGAGGAATCGCGCGCCATGGCGTCGGCGATCCCGCGCGCCGAGCTCGCCGAGTTTGCGGGCGCCGCGCACCTGGTCAACCTCGAGCAGCCGCAGGCGTTCTCGCGTCGCGTCGGCGAGTTCCTCGACGCGCACCTGGTGGGAGCGCCGTAGGCGCCCAGCCGTCGAGTCCATCGGCCGCGAGTGGCTATCCTCTGGGGGTGCTCACCGCGTTCGGCGTCACCGCGCTCACCTTCATGATGGTGGCCTACGCCCTCGAGCGGCGTGACCGGCGCATGGTCATCGCCTTCGCCGTGGGGTGTGCGCTGTCCTCGACATACGGCTTCCTCTCCGGCGCCTGGGCATTCGGCGTCGTCGAGGCCATATGGACACTCGTCGCGCTGCATCGCAGTGGAAGCCTGAGGTCATCCAGATGGGCTCGCCGCCCCCGGGTCGGACGAGCCGGGTAGCGATACCTATCGGGTCAGCGCGACCATAGGCGCCGCGACGCTGCGGAGTGAACCCGCGATCGTGGTCCCGTGGCCGATCGACGAACTGACGTGAAGCGCACCTCCCAGGGCGTCGAGGCGGTCTGCCATGTTGGTCAGGCCTGCCCCCTTCTTCACAGCGGCGATGTCGAAGCCCCCACCGTCGTCGTCCACCTCGAAGCTGAGCATGCCGTTCGCCTCACGGACGCGAATGACCACGCGCGAGGCGTGCGCATACTTCTGCACGTTCTGCAGCGCCTCCAGCACGCAGAAGTACGCTGCCGCCTCAACCTCCTGCGAGTACCTGCCGATCCCGTCGTCGTCGACAGTCACCGCAACGGTCGCCTTGCGCGCCTGTGATTCCAGCGCGACGCACAACCCCTTGTCCGCGAGGAGCGGCGGGTAGATGCCACGCGCGAGGTCGCGGAGCGTCTCCAGCGCCTCATCGGCGTCGGACTTCAGCTGGTCGAGGGTCAGCTTCGCCTTGTCCGGATCGCGCCCCATGAGCATCTCGGCGAGTCCGAGCTTCACCTTGATGGCGACGAGATGTTGCTGGGCGCCGTCGTGGAGGTTGCGCTCCAGCCGCCGGCGCTCCTCGTCCTGTGCGGTGACCAGTCTCTGGCGCGATGCGCGCAGTTCCTCGAGGCGCGCCTGCAGGTCGCTGGTCAGGCCGACGTTCCTGAGGACAAGCCCAGCCTGACTGGCGAGGTGGGAGAGCAGATTCTCCTCCACCGGCGTCAGCGACTCACCGCCACGCTTGGTGACACCAAGCCCGCCGAGAAGATCGCCCTGGTGACGCACCTCGACCAGTCGATTCGCGCCATCGATAGCCGGCAGCGTCCCGTCCGACGCTGGGACAGGCTCAGCCAGCGCCGCGTCCAGAGGCCAGACGGCCGCGTCGCGCCACGTCGTTCCGCTGCGCAGCCACACGTCGGCACGCTGCGCGCCCGTTCCCTCGGCGAGAACCTGTGCCATGCGCGGCATGACGTCATCTGCCGCATACGACTCGGCGACGCGTTCAGAGAACTGCGACAGCACTTCGTACGGCGTTGCGCGCTTGCCATACACGAGCCGGTTGGCCAGCCTCTGCACGCGCTCGCGCACCGGCTGGAAGCCGACTGCCACGATGGCGGTGGCGAGGATGGACAGCGCGAGGTTGGGCTTGCCACCGCCACCGATGAGCGCGCCGATGCCGACCGCGATGCCCACGTACACCGCGGTGATGAACGCGGCGAGCGTGCCGTACACCAGCGTGCGGCTGATGACGACGTCGATGTCGTAGAGGCGATAGCGGAGAACCGCAAGCGCCACTCCGATGCCCATCAGTGACAGCACGACGGTGAACGCGAGCGTGCCGACCACCGGGATGTTGTTGAGAAACAGGGGGATGGGCATGAGCACGGCGCCAAACAAGAAGAACTTCACCTGCTGACGCTCCACGCCCGCGGAGCGGCGAAAGCGGACGATCACCGATGCGACGATTCCCACGAGAGCAAGACCACCGGGAATGATGGATGCATTGATCAGGTTGGTGAGCAGGGTTTCGTGCCCAGCCAACCCGATCGGGTTGCGTAGCTGCGGGTAGCCATCGATGACAGGGCCGGGCAAGAGACCGTTGCCGACCGCGGCCAGGACGCAGTACATCAGTGCGAGGACGATCACCACCGACCAGCGCCTCGAGAGCAGCCGCCCAGTCGGGAAGGTCAGCGGCAACAAACAGGCGAAAAGGAAGACGCCGACGATCCAGATACCGCCGAGGACGATGGCTACCTGACCCAACGGCAACGACCCGGGGTGAAGGACGAGGGCGTACACGGCGTAGTCAGAGGTGCTGACCATGACGAGCAAGACGAGTCCGATGGCCTCGAGGAGCCAGCCGATCACATGACTTCCCCGCTGCCAGAGAATCAATGTGCCCATGACCGAGTACGTCCCGAAGACCAAGAACGGCATCAGGAGGCGACCGAGTTGGTACCCGTGGACGGCAACCTGGATCCAGGCCGAGCCGATGGCGATCAGGAAGTACACGCCGAGCAGCCCGAGTGCCGCGCCGCGGACAGCGGCGCGTCTGTTCACAGGGTCGCTCGACGGTCGGCTGTGGCCATGGACGGATTGTCCGTCCTCTCCGGCTCTGTCCGAAAGGGTGCCTTCCGCACCCGCAAGGGTGGGCCTGCACCACCCCCTACACGTCGCGGGTGCGCCCGCGGTCACGCGCCGCTGCTCGCGCGATACGGCGGGCGTGGATCGGGCCCAGGCGAATCTCACCGCTGAACTGGCCCCACATGCCGGCGAAGTAGAGGCGCGGCGCCGCGGGATGTTCAGGAGCGCCTCGGTAATTGAAAGGGACGCCGTCCGGGCGCAGCACTCCCAGGTGACCAAGGAGCGGCTCCAGGCCGCGCCGGTACCCGGTTGCGCAGATCACGGCATCCGGGCGCAGGCGCGTCCCGTCGACCAGCACCACCTCTGGGCCTTCGAGTCGTTTCACCTCGGCGACGACGTGTGCACGTCCCCTTTTCAGCGCGGCGACGAACCCGTCATCGATGGCCGGGTTGCGCAGATTTCGGTTGAAGTTCGCGTAAGCGCCCACCCGCGCGCTCGGGAGGCCGAAGGAACTGAGGTCCCCAAACAGCAGTCGCTGGACGATCGAGAAGCTGAGGTCGGCGAGCTTGCTCGGCACGTGGTCGACCACCAGCACCAGGAGTGGTTGGCCGGGAATGCCGAGAATCTCGCGGGACGCGAGGTTCGGTGGTGTGCGCATTGATACCTTGACGCGGGCTCCGGCGGCGACCAGGTGCCCGGCGATGTCGATGCCTGAGTTGCCGGCGCCGACGACGATGACGTCTCGATCCCGGTACCGCCTGGCGGTCTGGAATCCAGATGAGTGGATCAGCTCCGGAGTGAACGTCGCTCTTCCTGGCCAGTCCGGAAGCACCGGCACGGCGTCCCAGCCGGTGGCGACCACGACGTAGCGTGCGGCCATAACGCCGGCTGACGTCAGCAGATGCCACCGCCCATCGCCACGCTCTACCCGGACGAGGGTGGTGCTGAACCGTACGCACAGCCGATGGTGCGCCGCGAAGCTCTCGAGGTACGCGACGAAATCGTCGCGAGATGGGTAGCGGCCGTAGATGCGTGGCATGCGGTGCCGCTGCAAGTTCGACATGACACGCCAAGAGTTGAGCCTGAGCTCCTCGTACCTCGACCGCCAGCGCGCGCCGACCGCGTCCGAGCTCTCGATGGCGACGGTCTCGAAGCCGCGCTTCTGGAGCGCCGCAGCAGCCGACAGCCCCGCCGGACCCCCGCCCACCACGATCGCCTCATGACTCTCGAGGGTGTGGCCTGCGCCCGCCGGCTCCGCGTCCATGCCGGACAACCTATCTGTGACTTGACAGGACGTCGATGGTGCTGCCGCCACCGCAGAGATGGTGGCAGCACTCCTTGCGGCATGGCCGCCTCTAGAACATGTAGTTCAGCCAGGGGCGCGGCGACCAGCTGAACATCGCGCTGGCGCGGCGCACCGCACCGTCGCGCGCCTCCTCGATGAGCCCGGCCCTGTGCAACGCAGCCGCGCTCACGTCGCCGAGCATCAGCGACCCGAGCGACGGCGCGTCGAGAACGATGTCCGCAGCGGCGTCCGTCGGCGCAGCGGTCGCCCCCTCGAGGCCGCCCTCGAGCCGGTACCGGCCGGCGATGTCCGCAGCCGCCGGGTCACGCACCTCGATGACCAGCGCGTCCTCGCGCGAATAGCGTCGGGCCTGCAGCATCGCCACCACGTCGACGACGCGCAGGTGCAGGTCGTCGTGCGACTTCACCTTCAGGCGCCGGCCGTCGAGCAGGAGGTGCTTGATGGGGTCGTCGAGCCAGTACCGCTCCGCGCGCAGGTGCTCCATCAGGTCCATGCTCAGCACGTGCTGCCAGAGCGCAACGTGCGCGTCGAGGTTGAGGGCTGCGAGCTCATGGACGTGGGTCACCCCGTCGGCGATCTCGTCCGGCCAGCGCTGCTCGACGCGGTAGTTGACGAATCCATCGACCTGTCCGTCAGCACCGACGTGCACCGCCACCTGGAGCGGGCTCATTCCGTCGCGTGCCTTGGCCGCCCCGGCCAGAATGCGGCGCCATGACGACTCCGCTCGGTTGATCCCGCCGACGCGGTCAGTCTGCCGCCCCTCGATGTCGAGGAATATCGCCACCGCACCGTCGAGCGCTTGCATGCGCACGTGCCCCGGGTCGGTGAACGGAACACGCAGCGCGGCGTGCGCCGTGTCGATCTCGGCGATGCCGATGTGGCTGGCCACGCCATACCCGAAGCGGCGGTAGATCAGGCTCTCGGAGGCGCCCAGCCCGAGCACGGGGATGCGGCGAGCACGGGCGTGCTCGAGCATGTCGTTCATCATCGCCCGCATCGCTCCGCGGCGGCGCGCCACCGGTGACACCGCCACCCAGGTGACGCCGTCCATGGGGACACGGTTTCCACCCGGCAGGGTGAGCTGGAAGTCGATGACGGCCGCAGTCCCGATGTCCTCCCCGTCCAGGCGCGCCACCAGCGACCGGTTGAGGGTCTGGTGCAAAGTGCCGAGGCCCTCATCGGGGGGCGCCTCGCCAAAGAAGGCGAGGGAGATGGCGACGAAGCGCTCCATGTCGGCGGCCGCGACGTCGACGACCTCGATGGTGCTCATTGCCCGGCCGGGCGCGACTGTCCCGGTCATACCCTGGGGTCCGCTCACCTGGACTCCTGCGCGCTCAGGCTCCGGCGCCGACGGCCTCGGCCGCGACGCCCGCCGGCACCATGCAGAAGCCCTCGTAGTCGATCGGCTCGGTGATCGTCGGGTTCTCACCGCACACCGGGCAGTTGGGGTCGCGAGGGACGCGGAATTCGCGGAAGCGCATGTCGAGTGCGTCGATGTGCAGCAGACGTCCGGTGAGCGGCTGGCCGATGCCGATGATCAGCTTGATCACCTCGGTCGCCTGCAGGATGCCGACGATGCCGGGCAGCACGCCGAGCACTCCCGCCTCGGCGCACGAGGGCGCCTCCTCCGGTGGCGGCGGCGCCGGGTAGCGGCAGCGGTAGCACGGCGACGCGAACGGGATGACCGTGGTCACCTGGCCCTCGAAACGGAAGATGCCGCCGTCGACGAGCGGCGTGCGCGCGAAGAGCGCAACGTCGTTGGCCAGGTAGCGGGTGGGGAAGTTGTCGCACCCGTTGACAATGATGTCGTACTGGTCGAAGAGCTCGCGCGCGTTCTCGCTGTTGAGCATGGTGTTGTGCTCGACCACCTTGACGTCGGCGTTGAGCGCCTCAATCGCGATGCGCGCCGACTCCGTCATGCGCATCCCAATGCGGTCACGGGTGTGGATGACCTGGCGCTGCAGGTTGGAGTCGTCGACCACGTCGAAGTCGACCAGCCCGATCGTGCCCACACCGCTGGCGGCGAGGTAGAGCGCCGCAGGGCTGCCCAGTCCACCGGCGCCGATGAGCAGCACCTTGGCGTCGAGGAGCTTCTGCTGGCCCTCCTCGCCGACCTCGGGGATCAGCAGGTGGCGGCTGTAGCGCCGCTTCTGCGCGGCGGTGAGGACGCGCGGCACGTCGAAGTCGAAGCCCGCCTGCTTCCAGGCGTTGAAGCCCCCGCTCATCGAGCGGACGTCGGTGTAGCCGAGCTGGTGCAGTGCGCGCCCGGCCAGCAGGGATCGCGTGCCGCCCCCGCAGTACAGGGTGATGGGGGTGTCCTTGGCCGGCACCCGGTCCTCGACCTGCACCTCGATGAAGCCCTTGCTGAGATGCTGGGCGCCGAGGATGTGGCCCTCCTCGAACTCGTCGCGCTCGCGTACGTCGATCAGGGTGCGGGCTCCCCCGTCCCTGGCGACCTCCTGCGGGGTCACCTCCGGAATGACGCGGCGAGCGTCGTCGAGCAGGTCGCGCGAGCTTGGCATGGAGCCAATGGTACCCCAATACCCGACCTAACCAGTCGTGATTCAGCCGTGAGAGCGGCCGCGATGGCGATGGCGCTCTACACTGCCGCGACGTGATTGGCCTTGGCGACCTCCTCCATGCGGCCGGGATCGTCCCGGTCCGGGTGATCGGTGGCCAAGCGGGCGTCGAGATCGCGGCGGTCGCGTACGACTCGCGCGACGTCGCCCCCGGGGCTGTATTCGTGGCCGTCCCGGGCCGTCACCAGGATGGGCACGGTCACGCGGCGGCCGCCGTCGCGGCCGGCGCTGTCGCGGTGGTCGGGGAGCACCCGCCGGAGCCTGCCCTGCCGGGCGCCGTGCCACTGGTGGTGGTGGAGGACTCGCGCATCGCGCTCAGCGCCCTCGCGGCCGCCATCCACGGCCACCCGTCGCGGTCGATGACGGTCGCCGGTGTCACCGGCACGGACGGCAAGACCACCACCGCCACCATGCTGTGGGCGGCGTGGCGCGCGGCCGGCCTCCACGCCGGCCTGGTCTCGACGGTCGACTTTCGCGACGGCGACACCGTCATTGCCAACACCACACGGCTCACCACCATGGAGGCAGTCGACACCCAGCGCAGGCTCGAGGACCTGCGCGGGAGCGGATGCACACACGTCGTCCTCGAGACGTCGTCCCACGCTCTGGAGATGCACCGCGTCGACCACGTCGCGTATCGCCTTGCGGTGTACACCCGGATCACGTCGGAGCACCTCGACGTGCACGGCAACCGCGAGGGCTACTTCGCAGCCAAGGCGCGCCTGCTCGCACTGGTGGGTCAGCGCGCGGACGGGATCGCGGTGCTCAACCGCGACGACGAGTTCACCTACGCGCGGCTGGCGGCCATGCCGGTGGCGACGCGGCTGACCTACAGCGCCAGCGCCGCGCCCGCGGACCTGGTCGCCGAGGACGTCGTCGCCGGACCGGAGGGCGTGCGCCTGCACGCGCGCACCCCATGGGGTGAGGCGGACCTGCAGCTGCGCCTGGCGGGCCGGTTCAACGCCGCCAACGCGCTCGCGGCGCTGGCTGCGGCGTGCGCCAGCGGCACCTCGCTGCACGACGCGGTCGCCGGCATCACCGGCCTCGACCGGGTCGACGGTCGCATGGAGCGCGTCGGCGTCGGCCAGCCGTTCGGCGTGGTCGTCGACTACGCGCACACGGCCGAGGCCCTCGAGACTGTGCTCGGCGAGCTGCGCGTCGCGACCGCCGGCCGGCTCTGGGTGGTCTTCGGTTCGGCGGGCGAGCGTGACGTCGAGAAACGCCCCGCGATGGGTGAGGTCGCCGGCCGCCTCGCCGACGTCGTCGTGGTCACCGACGAGGACCCGCGGGGCGAGGATCGGGTGGCCATCTGCGAGCAGATCGCGGCGGGGGCGGAGCGGACCGGGGCTCGCCGCGGCGCCACCCTGCACGTCATCCCCGATCGCGCCGAGGCGATCGCGTTCGCCATCGCCGGCGCAGCCGCGGGCGACACAGTGCTCTTCGCGGGCAAGGGGCACGAGAGCTCCATTGTCTCCGCGGGCGTGAGCACGCCATGGGACGAGCGCGCGGCCGTCGAGGAGGCACTGCGCGCCCGCACCGGCTGAGCGGGCTCAGTCGCCGAGCCTGTGGACCGCGAGGACGCCCGGCGCCGGTCGTTCGACGCGCGCCGTGGGGTCGCCGGCCAGAGCCGTGACCGCGGCCGCCGCGTCGGCGGGAGCCACCAGCGCCCAGAGGGTGCCGCCGTTGTTGAGGAGCGGCTTCGACAGCGTCCAGAGCAGGGGCACCGGGGCGGCGGCACGCGACACCACGGCGTCGTAGCGGGCGTGGTGTGGATCGCGCGCCATGTCCTCGGCACGGCGATCGACGACGCTCACGTTGGGCAACTCGAGCAGGCCGCACACGTGCACCAGGAACCCGGCCTTGCGGCGGTCCGACTCGATGAGCGTGACCTGCACGTCGGGACGGAGGACCGCGACCACGACGCCGGGGATGCCGCCGCCGGAGCCCAGGTCCGCACAGCTGGAAGCGGCCTCCAGGTGCGCAGCCCTCAGAAGCGCCAGCGACTCCTCGACGTGCCGGTCCCAGGCGCGCTCGCGCGGGACCGCGGTGAGGTTGAGCCGGCCGTTCCAGAGGTCGAGCTCGTCGAGGTGGCGCTCCAGGAGCCTGCGCTGGTCAGCTGTGGGATCGATGGCGCTCACCTCGCATAGGGTGCTCCGAGCGACTCGACCGAGTCGCGCGAGGACGCCCCCCATGCGATGATGGGGGACCTGCTCGTCGATTCCCGTGGAGACCACCATGACAACCCTGGACACGTGCCCTCGTTGCCGCGCGGACCGACTTGCGGTGGTCTATTTCGACGCCAATGACGAGCCCATCGGCGGCCACATCCAGTGCCCCGACTGCGGCCCGCGCCACTCCGAGGAGTTGAGCTTCGACGCGGAGTCGGTGAGCGAGACGCTGCTGGAGCGCAAGGCCTCCTAAAGCTCAGCGCCGTCCCACGACGGACGGGCTCCGACCGCCCCGAAACGGTCCGATGACGGCGCGGTGACATCGGTCGGGCGTCCGCCGGACGGTGCCAGAGTGCTGTGAGTGCAGCTCACCGTACGTCGACGCGCGCTCATCGTCGCCGTGGTGGTGGCGGGACTGACCGCGATCGCACTCCCGGCCAGGGCGGACAGCACACCCAGCGTCAGCGCCGCACAGCAGAACCTCGCCCAGGCACAGCAGCACGCCCAGCAGGCGAACACAGCTCTCGGCGCCGCCCAGCAGCAGCTCGCCGGCGCGCAGCAGCAGCTGGCCGCGATCCAGGCGCGCCTGGTGGTCCTCAACCAGACGGTGACCAGCGACACTGCCCAGGTCGCGGAGCTGAACCACGAGGTGAGCACCGACAAGGGCCAGCTGGGTGCGTACGTGCGCAGCGTGTACAAGTCCGGCGGCAGCGCGGGTGCTCTGGCGTACATCGTCGCCGCCTCCGACCTCGGTGACGTGTTCCAACGCATGGCGGAGATGGACAGGGTGAACCAGGCCGGCAAGATCCTCCTCGCGCGCATCGGCGCCGCGCAGGACGCGGCTCACCGTGCCCTCGACGACGCCACCCTGGCGCGGCAGCAGGCGGAGGTGGCGCGCCAGCAGGCCACCACCGCGGAGGCCGTCGTCGCGGTCGAGGCCCAACAGCTTCAGACCCAGGTGGTGGTCGCCGACAACACCCTGACCACAGCGCGCCACCAGCTCTCCGCGGCCGAGGCCGCGGAGAGCTGGTGG
>CATPAP010000022.1 GCA_955651875.1 Candidatus Dormiibacterota bacterium | reverse complement strand
CTTGACGACGAGGTGACCGCAATCCGGGAGATCCTTCGCCGCCGGGGCGCTCACCTCGTCGTCAAGGGAAAGTCGATGGCGAGTGAGGAGATTCACCTCAACGAGGCGCTCGAGGCTGACGGCGTCGAGGTCCTCGAGAGTGACCTCGGTGAGTTCATCATTCAGCTCGCACACGAGTCGCCAGCACACATCATCGTCCCGGCGATCCACAAGGACCGCAACGACGTCGCTGCGCTCTTCACCCAAGATGCTGGGCGGCCGATTCCGCCCGACATCCCCGCCGAGGCGGCGTACGCGCGCGAGCGGCTGCGCAATGCCTTCCTGACCGCTGACGCCGGCATCTCCGGCGTCAACTTCGCCGTAGCGGACACAGGCTCCATCTGCCTGGTCACCAACGAGGGCAACGGCCGGATGGTGACGAGCGTGCCGCCGGTCCACATAGCCATCATGGGCATGGAGCGGATCGTTGCCAGTTGGCCAGAGCTCGACGTCATGCTGGCTCTGCTCGCCCGCTCCGCGACGGGCCAACGGTTGACCTCGTACACAAACCTGATCACTGGCCCACGGCAGGCGGATGAGATCGACGGACCTGAGGAACTGCACGTCATCGTTCTCGATGCCGGCCGCACTCGGATCCTCGGTTCAGAGTTCCGCGAGGTCTTGGACTGCATCCGTTGCGGCGCATGCCTCAACGTCTGCCCAGTGTACCGCCATGTCGGCGGTCACAGCTATGGCTCGGTGTACCCGGGACCGATTGGCGCGGTGCTGACGCCTTTGCTGTATCCGGACGACGCCGCATCGCGCGAGCTTGCCAACGCCTCGTCGCTGTGCGGAGCGTGCGTCGAGGTCTGTCCGGTGCGCATCCCACTGGTCGACATGCTGCTCGGCCTGCGCCGGCGTGATGCGTCCGACGTTGGACCGGTCAAGCGCGCCGGATTCTCGGCCTGGTCGGTACTGTGGAGCTCGAGGCTGGGCTTTGCCTCGACGCGGATCGCCGCGAAGGCAGTCATGCCCCTGGCGCAGCGAGCGCGCGGCGGTCCCGGCTGGGCAGGTGCCTGGTTGCGGACGCGCACACTTCCGGGTAAGCCGGCGCCGATTCCGAAGGATGGGGGGAAAAGGCGGTGACGGACAGAGCGGTGTTCCTAGCCAGGCTCCGTCGTGCTGCGGCCGTGAGGGTGATGCCGCCGCGCCGGTCCATCGTCGCTGTGGATGCGCTGCCGCCGCCGGTGGTGTTCGCCATTGCCACCGAGGGCATGGATGCGTTCGAGGCGGCACTGAGGGCGCTCGGAGGTGAAGTCCATCGAGCTGCCGACCTCCCCGCGGCGCGCCAGCTGGTCATCGAGGTAATCGGCACCAGATCGCCAGTCGTCCTCAGCTCCGAGCCTGATGTCGAAGCACTGGGATTGGAAGGCGAACGCTGGCCGGGCTGCGGGCTGCGGGCCGCGGCAGAGGCAGCCGTCACCGTCGTCGGCTGTGTGGTCATGGTGGCCGCGACCGGGAGCGTTGTCGTCGATGCCCGCTCGGCGAGGGGCCGCAGCATCAGCCTCCTCCCGCCCGCGTGCATCGTGGTGGCGCGGAGATCGCGACTGGTGGCCACTCCGGGAGACGTGCTCCGCCATCGAGAGGACTTCTGGCCCGCTAATGTACCCAGCCAAGTGGTCATCATTACCGGTCCGTCCCGCAGCGCCGACATCGAGATGACGTTGACGCGCGGAGTCCACGGCCCCGGAGAGCTCCACGTGGTGGTTGTCGATGACTGACGCCGCGGCCACTCGGTCACGAGCGGATCCTGTCAGCTGCGATCTGCTGATCGTCGGTGGCGGGCCAGGGGGCTACGTCGCGGCCATCCGCGCGGGGCAGTTGGGGCTCCGCACGGTGGTCGTCGAGAAGGAGCGCCCTGGGGGCGTCTGCCTCAACTGGGGCTGCATCCCAACCAAGGCGATGCTGCGCTCCGCCGAAGTCCTGGAGACGACGCAGCACAGCGGCGAGTACGGCGTCCTGGCGGACAACGTCCGGCTCGACTACCCCGCCGTTCTGAAACGCAAGGACCGAATCGTCAAGGGTCTGACCGACGGCGTCGCCGGGCTGCTCAAGGCCAACGGGGTCACCGTCGTGTCGGGGCACGCGCGGTTCACCGGCCCGACCTCGGTCGAGGTCGTCGCCGTCGGTGAGCCACCGCTGGGAGCGGGCGGACCCCTCTACAACGCCCCGGCGGCCGACTCGCCCGTCGAGTCAGAGTTCCGTGCCAAGGACGTCATCATCGCCACCGGGTCCACTCCGTCCCAGCTCCCAATTCCCGGAAGCGACCTTCCCGGGGTCGTCAACTCCGATGGCGCCTTCCTGCTCACGGCGGTGCCTCGCCGGGTGTTGGTCTGCGGCGGCAGCGCGGTCGGAGCGGAGTGGGCGAGCATGTTGTCCGCGTTTGGCTCGGCGGTCACCATCGTCGAGCTGATGCCGAGTCTGCTCCCTGCCGAGGACACCGATATGGGCCAGGCGCTGGACCGCTCCTTCACCAAGCGAGGAATCACAGTGATGACCGGCAGCACGGTCGCCGCCATCGAGGCCGTAGACGGCAGCGACGGCGCCAACCCTCTTCGCGTGGCCCTCACCGATCCCGAAGGAAAGGAGTCGCAGACCGCAGACGTCGAGCTGGTGCTGATCGGCGTGGGCCGGCAGCCGAACCTCGCTGGACTCCAGCTGGAGCGAGCAGGTGTGGCCACCGACTCGCGTGGTTTCATCACCGTTGATGACCGCATGCGCACCAGCGTGCCCCATGTCTATGCCATCGGGGACGTAACCGGTCGTGTTCTGCTCGCCCATGTCGCGTCGCATCAAGGGTTGGTGGCGGTCGCTGGGGTCGCGGGCCGCGATGAGCGCATGGACTACAAGGCCGTGCCGGCTGCCACCTTCACCCATCCCGAGGTGGCGAGCGTGGGCTTGACCGAGCAGGCGGCGCGGGAGAAGGGATACGACGTGGTCATCGGCCGCTTCCCCTTCGCCGCTCTGGGGCGGGCTCAGACCTACGGAGCGACCGAGGGGATGATCAAGGTGGTGGCCGACAGGCAATACGGCGAGCTCCTCGGCCTCCACATCATCGGGCCGAATGCCACCGACCTGATCGCCGAGGGCGTGCTGGCGCTCAACCTTGAGGCCACGCTCATCGAGATCGCCGGCAGCATCCACGCCCATCCCACCCTCGCGGAAGGCTCGATGGAGGCCAGCATGGTGGCCTTGGGAATGCCACTGCATTCACCGCCGGCCCGCCCGACCGCTGCGGTGAAAGCCGGTGCACCAGCGTGACCCCAGCGTGAGAGGAGCAGTCCGATGAAGGTCAGCGACATCATGACGCGGCAGGTGATTCGGGCCGATGTCGACACACCCGTGGCCAACGTCGCCCGCTTGCTGGCCGAGCACCACATCAGCGCCGTCCCCATCACCAATGAGAGCGGCGCCGTAGTGGGCTTGGTGAGCGAGTACGATCTTCTCGCCAAGCAGGGTGTGGTGGCCGGCGAGATCATGACCTCGGAGGTGATCACCGTCAGTGACGAGACTGATGTGGATGCCGTTCAGCACCTGCTTGTTGAACGCAGGGTCAAGCGGGTCCCGGTGATGTCCGGGCATGAGCTGGTCGGTATCGTCAGTCGCAGTGACATCGTGCGCCTGATCGCTCAGGAATGGATCTGCGAGATCTGCGGCGAGGCGGTGCGCGGTGATCAGCTGCCCGAGCAGTGCCCGAAGTGCGCTGGTCCCCCGTCGCGTTTCGTCATGCTCGAGCAGTCACCGGGACACTAGGTTGGCAGGAGACAGGACGATGGAAAAAGCCGGCAAGACGCGGGGCGCCGATGGAAGTGCGGCAACCGCCGACATCTCCGCCGGCGGCTTCGAGAGCGAAGCCCCCGAGACCCTGATCGGCCATTACCGGATGATGATGCTGATTCGCTCTTTCGAAGAGCGCACCGGGGAGATGTACCAGCGGGCCAAGATCGGCGGGTATTGCCACCTCAACCTCGGCGAGGAGGCGACGGTCGTCGGCCTGATGGCGGCGATCTCCGCGCGAGACTACCTCTTTACCAACTACCGCGAGCACGGATACGCCCTGGCGCGTGGCATCGAGCCGGGCAGGGTGATGGCGGAGCTCTTCGGCAAGGAGACCGGGGTGTCCCGAGGACGCGGTGGTTCGATGCACCTCTTTGATGTCGCCGCCCGCCTGTACGGCGGCTATGCGATCGTCGGCGGCCAGATCCCGCTGGCCACCGGGGCTGCCCTGGCGATCACCTATCGGCACAGCGACGAGGTGGTCATGTGCCAGATGGGCGACGGAACCACCAACATCGGCGCCTTCCACGAGTGCCTCAACCTCGCCCAGCTGTGGCGGCTGCCCATCGTCTACGTCATCGTCAACAACCGCCTGGGGATGGGTACCACTGTCGAAGCCGCATCTGCTGAGCCGGAGCTGTATCGGCGCGCTTGCGCATACCGGATGTACGCCGAACGGGT
>CATPAP010000021.1 GCA_955651875.1 Candidatus Dormiibacterota bacterium | reverse complement strand
GGCCCGACCACCGTGACCGTGACGGTCAGCTTCAACGGCAAGGGGATCGCTCCTCCGTTGACCTCAACGTACGCCATGAGTGCCAGCAGTACGGTGCCCGTCCTCAGCCCCTAGCTGTCGTCGCAGCGGCGAGGCAGGCGAGGCAGGCTGCCCCAGACAGCTCGTGCGCCACCGGTGGTATCTCACAGCCGTGCTAGATTCCGCGGAACCGGCGGCACGATGCATCCTCCCTTCAGTTGCCCTCACCCTGGAGTCGCGCCTTTCATGACGAACGGCCTCGCCGAGGTCACCGCTCTGTACATCCACGTCCCGTATTGCGAGAGGAAGTGCGAGTACTGCGATTTCGTCTCTGTGGCAGGAGCTCGCGGGCAGCACGAGTACGTCGCCACGCTCATCAGCGAGCTGCACGCGCTCGGCCCTGTGCTCGACGGCAGCGTGCTCGACACCATCTTCTGCGGCGGCGGCACGCCCGGTCTGCTCGACCTTCGGCTCATGGCGGACCTGATGACGGCGGTGCGCGCCAGCTTCCGGGTCGCGCCGGACGCGGAGATAACCCTCGAGGTCAACCCGTCGAGCTCATCGCGCAAACGCGCAGAGGCATGGCTGGCGGCGGGCTTCAACCGGGTGAGCGTCGGGGTGCAGAGCACCCACGCCGACATCCTCGGCTTCCTCGGCCGCGTGCACGACGCCGACCGCGCCGTGGCCGCCCTCGCCGAGGTCCGCGACGCGGGCTTCACCAACGTCAGCGCCGACCTCATCTACGCCGTCCCCGGGCTGGACGACGCCCGCTGGGAGGAGTCCCTGCACCAGGTCACGGAGGCGGGCCCCGACCACGTCTCGTGCTACGAGCTGACCGTGGAGAGCGGCACCCCGCTGCATCAGTCCGTCGCCTCGGGCACGGTCTTGGTCGTCGACCCGCACAGCGCGCTGCGCCAGCACCGCATCGCCGTCGACACACTCGCCCGCGCCGGCTACGCGCAATATGAGGTCAGCAACTTCGCCCGGCCGGAGCGTGAGTGCCGCCACAACCTCGTGTACTGGCGCAACGGTGCGTATGCCGCCGCCGGCGTCGGCGCACACGGGCATCTCCCCGCCGCTGCGGCGCCGGCGTTCGGTCTCTCTGCGCCGGTCACCGCCCTCTCCTTCCGCTACGAGCACGGCCGCAGCATCGAGGGCTACATCGACGACCGGCGCGAGTCGCCGCTGGCGGTGCGCAACCTCGAGTGGATCGACGACGCCATGCGCATTGAGGAGGCGATCATGCTCGGTCTGCGCCTGCGCGAGGGTGTGCACCTCGAGCGCGCGGCCGCACTCGGCGAGGCCCGCGAGCTGGCCGCCGCCGGCTTTCTCGCCCTCGACGGGACCCGGGCGACGGTGACACCCCGCGGCGAGGACATGCTCAACCAGGTCGCGCTCCGCCTCGCCGCCCACAGCGCCTGACCGTCGCTGCCGCAGGCGCCGGTGTTGTCATGGTGTAACACCATGACCGACGGTGTCGGCCGGAGCCAGACAGCGTGGTCACGATGTGCTCGCAGGGCTAGAAGTCTGGTGCCCAAATTGCGCACGATGGCGCCGATGAGCCGCCTGCCCGTGCATCAGCCGCCACCCGCGCCCGTCGTCGTCGAGCTCCTGCGGGCTGGGCTGTCCCGGTCGACGGTCCTGGCCATGGAGACCTGGAAGGCCCGCGAGGTGCTGGAACTCCTCTATGGAGCGGGGCGCGCGGAGATCCCATTCGAGCCGGCCGGGCCGGCCCGTGGTAGCATTTAGCACTCGGACATTAGGAGTGCTAAACCCGCGGGAGGGGGAGGCGGCGAAGGAGAGCGCGTTGGAGACACCCGTCCCCATCCCCCTCGACTCGCGAAAGCAGCAGATCCTCAAGGCGGTCGTCGCCGACTACACGCGCACGGGCGTGCCGGTCGGCTCGCATGCCCTGGCGATTCACCTGGCATCGTGGTCGTCGGCGACGATCCGCAACGACCTCGCCAACCTCGTCGACGTCGGTTATCTGCTGCAGCCCCACACCTCGGCGGGCCGGGTGCCCTCGGACCTCGGCTACCGGTATTACGTCGATTTCCTCATGGAGGAGGAGGCGGTGCCCGTCGCCGTCCGCCGCCAGATGGACCCGTTCTTCAGCCAGCTGACCGGCGGCCTCGAGGAGACACTCGAGGTGGCCGCCCGAGCACTCGCCCTGGTCACCGACGCGGTCAGCATGGTGACGGGGCCGCGCTCGCTCGGCGCCACGCTCAAGCACCTCGACCTCATCTCGCTCGAGCCGAGCCATGTCCTCCTTCTCGTGGTCCTCGAGGGCAACCTGATTCGCCAGCAGCCCATCGCGCTGAGCCGCGACGCACTCCAGGCGGAGCTGTCGTCGCTCGCGCACGCGCTCAACACCGCACTGGAGGGCGGCGACGCTCGCCAGGTCGTGGCCCTGGCGCCGGGTGACGACGAGCCCCCCGGCTCGCTCTGGACCGAGGTGACGGCGGCCGTCGCCACGCTCATGGACTCCCTCGACGCCGGCCAGGACACCCTGGTGGTGCACGACGGGGTGCGCAACCTGCTTCACCAGCCCGAGTTCGGTGACGTGGGACGCTTCCAGGAGGTGCTCGACCTTCTCGAAGAGGAGCGCGTCCTCGGCGAGATGCTCGCCGCCATCGAGGCCGACCACGGCACGCACATCATGATCGGGCGCGAGTCGGGCGTCGAACAGCTGCGTCAGTGCAGCCTGGTCATGACCACGTACCGTGTCGGCGCCCAACGGTGGGGCACCCTCGGGGTGCTCGGGCCGACGCGAATGCAGTATTCCCAGGTCGCTCCCCGAGTCCGCTACGTGGCCATGCGGGTCGGCGACTGCCTCAGCAGGACACTCCGATGACCAAAGGCGACGCTCCCAAGAAGGCTGGTCACCGGCGCGACGACGGTGCCAAGAAGCCCGCTGCCGCCGACGGCGCTCAGGAGCCCGCTGCCGCCGACGATGTGGCCGGCGCCACCGCCACCGCCGCAGTGCCCGAGCCCGACGAGCGATACCTCCGTCTCGCCGCCGAGTTCGAGAACTTC
>CATPAP010000020.1 GCA_955651875.1 Candidatus Dormiibacterota bacterium | reverse complement strand
TGCTCACCACGGCCCCTCAGGCCGTCGGTGCCGGAGGTGTGGCGGCGGGGTCTGTTGGCGGCGCAGCGGTTTCCTGGCGCAGGGTGTCGCTCCAGCGCAGCACCGGATGGCGCGCCGCACCGACCTCGTCGACACGCTCGATGGGGGTGTTGTGCGGTGCGCTCTGCACAAACGCGAGGTCGTGCTCCGCGTCGGCGACGATCGCGGCGCAGACGTCGGCGAGCAGGTCGAGGCTCTGTCGTGACTCCGTCTCGGTCGGCTCGAACATGAGCGCCTCGGGGACCGTTGTCGGAAAGTACACCGTGGGTGCGTAGATGCCGTAGTCGAGCAGGCGCTTGGCGACATCCATGGCGCGCAGGCCGTCGACGCGGCCGCCCCTGGTGGTGCAGACGAACTCGTGCATGGACGGCGACTCGACGGCAGCCGGGAAGAGGTCGCGCAGGCGTGCCTGGAGGTAACGCGCGTTGAGCACCGCATCCCTGGCGATGTCCGCGATGCCGTCGCCGTAGGCGGAGATGTAGGCGAATGCGCGAACCAGCATGCCGAAGTTGCCGTAGTACGAACGCACCTTGCCGACGCTGTGCGGCCGCTCGTCATCGAGACGGAAGCGGTCACCGTCACGCTCGACGGTCGGGGTGGGTAGGAAAGGAACGAGCCGCTCGGCGACACCGACAGGCCCGGCGCCCGGGCCACCACCGCCGTGCGGCGTGGAGAATGTCTTGTGGAGGTTGAGGTGGACCACGTCGAAGCCCATGTCCGCAGGACGGGCCATGCCCACGAGCGCATTGAGGTTGGCGCCGTCGTAGTAGAGAAGCGCGCCAGCGGCATGCGCGAGCTGGGCGATCTCGAGGATGTCCTGCTCGAAGACGCCCAGGGTGTTGGGATTGGTCATCATCACCGCCGCGACGCGGTCGTCGAGGTGGGTCTCGAAATCGCGCACGTCAACGGTGCCGTCGGTGTTGCTCTTGACCGTCACGACCTCGAGGCCGCAGGCGGCCGCCGACGCCGGGTTGGTGCCGTGGGCGCTGTCGGGGATGAGCACCCGGGTGCGGCCGGTGTCGCCGTCATCGGCGTGGCACGCCTGGATCATCCGCAACCCCGTCCACTCGCCGTGTGCGCCCGCCGCCGGCTGCAGTGACATGCGCGCCATGCCAGTGATCGACGCCAGCATCCGCTCGAGCCGCCACATCAGCTCGAGTGCGCCCTGCACGTCGTCCTCGTCCTGGTAGGGGTGGAGGTCGGCGAAACCGGCCAGACCGGCGAGCTCCTCGTCGACGACCGGGTTGTACTTCATGGTGCAGCTGCCCAACGGGTAGGTGCCGTGGTGGAGGTGGTGGTTGCGCCGTGCCAGCCGACCGACGTGGCGGGCGAGAACTGCCTCGGGCACCGCGGGCACCTGGGCTGGCTGCGTGCGCAGCTGCGCCGCAGGGATCAGGGTGTCGAGCGCCTCGGCGGCTACCCCGGCCGCGGTGACACGTGGCCCACCGGTGTAGTCGTCGCTGAGCTCGAACACGAGTGCTTCCGAGCCGGCCCAACCCGGCTCGACGGCGCTCCCCGGTCGCGTCGGCGCGATCACCGATGCAGCGGATAGCGCAGGACCGTGGCCATTGCCGGAGGTCGTCGGGGTGTCGTCGGGGGTGCCGTCGTCGTCGGTGCCGTCGTCGGCGGTCATACCGTCACCTCCGACCGCACCTGAGGCAGTCGCGCGGTGTCGACGGCGCCGATGGCCGACGCGTACCGCTCGATCGCGGCCACAGGCGTCATCTCTGTGCAGCACACCAGCAGCTGGTCGGCACGGGCTGGGTCAACGCGGCCGAGCGGCAGTCCGGCGACGATGCCGGTCTCGCGAAGGGCGGAGGCCACGGCCGCGGCATCCCCGGGGCATCGCAGCACGAACTCCCAGAGGAAGGGCGCGTCGCTCGACACAGAGAAACCCTTGGTGGTGCTGAGCTTGGCGGCGAGATGGTGAGCCCGCTGCGCGCTCACAGTGGCGACCTCGCGCATCCCTCCAGCACCCATATGCGCCATGTACACCGTGGCGGCGAGCGCGATGAGTGCGTGGTTGGTGCAGATGTTGGAGGTGGCATGCTCCCTGCGGATGTGCTGTTCGCGCGTCTGCAGCGTCAGCGTGTACGCGCGCCGGCCCGCGTGGTCCCTGGTGATCCCCACCAGGCGCCCCGGCATGCGCCGCACCAGCGGCTGGCGCACCGCCATGTAGCCGACGTGCGGGCCACCGAACGAGGCCGGGACGCCGAGCGGTTGAGCGTCGCCGATGCAGACGTCGAAGCCTGCCTCGCCGGGGGGCACCAGCACCACGCAGGCCAGGGGGTCGGCGCTGCAGAGCGCGAGACCGCCAACCGCATGCGCCGCGTCGGCGAGATCGGCGAGCGACTCCAGGGTTCCGAAGAACGTGGGCTGTTGCACCAGCAGCCCCGCGTGCGCGTTCGTCAGAGCGGCGCGCACGTCGGTCGCGTCGGTCACCTCCTCGCGCGGCGCGATGACGTCGACGGACACCCGCCGTCCTGCCGCATAGGTGCGGAGCACACGCAGGGTCTCCGGATGCACGGCTTCGCTCACCGCGATGCGGTCGCGGCCCGTTGCCTGCACCGCCAGCAACATCGCCTCAGCCGCGGCGGTGGCTCCGTCGTAGAGCGAGGCGTTGGCCACGTCGAGGCCGGTGAGCGCGCATATCATCGACTGGAATTCGAAGATGGTCTGCAGCGTCCCCTGTGAGGCCTCCGCCTGGTAGGGCGTGTACGCGCTGTAAAACTCCGGCCGGCCGATGGTGCCGCGCACGATCGCGGGGATGAAGCGGCGGTAGACGCCCGCCCCCAGGAAGTTGTCGAGCGTGCCCAGCGGGTTGTTGCGAGCCGCCAGCCGCTCCACCTCGGCCACCAGATCCTGCTCGGACAGCGCGGGGGGCAGGTCGAGCGCGGGGTCGAGCAGCGAGTCCGGGATGCTGGCGAAGAGATCGGCAACGTCCGCGGCGCCGACAACTTCGAGCATGGCCCGGCGATCAGCCTCGGAGTTGGGCAGGTAGGCCATCCCGCCAGTATGAAGAGGCGCTCCGCGGTTACGTCCCGAGGGCTGTCGCCGGCGCGCGGGCGCGTCGCAGTGGCCACCTGCGGGCTTGGAAACGCCCGACAGCGGGTAGAGTCTCTGCGTGGCCACCAAACGACCGACTGTGAGCATCGACGACGTCATCGCGGCGATCGAGACCGCGCGGGACAAGGTGATGAGCGACGAGGTGAAGAGCCTCGTCAAGCTCGGTCTGCCCAAGAACGTCGCCAACAAGATGGTCGCCGAGCGCTACCGCCAGCGCAACGAGGGTGAAGAGGGCGAGGGCGAGGCTCCCGGCGCCTGGCCCGACATGTCCTAGAGCGAAGGGGGAACTGCGTTCCCCCCTCGGGCACCCCCATCCAGCGGTGTCAGCTCCGGCGAAGTCAATTCGCCTGCGCTGACGGTTAGCTCAAGGAGACCGTCGCGTGGCGGCTCGGTGTCGGCCTCGGATAATCCAGCCGACGACGACGACCACGACCAGCACCGCGATGATGACGGCAGCAACCTCGATCGGTCCCGAGATCCGGTCGTAGTTGGCACCGACGGCGTAGCCGCCGGCGGCGAGCGCGGTGCACCACGGCAGGGCTCCGACGGCTGTGAGAACTGTGAAGCGCACCAGGTCCACGCGTGCCAGCCCCGCCGGGAACGAGATGTACGTGCGAACCACGGGTAGGACGCGTCCGATGAGCACAGCGCTCAGCCCGTGCCGTTCGAACCAGTGGTCGGCGAGGTCGAGATGCGAGGCCGAGATGCCGACGCGGCGGCCGGGGCCGAGCAGCAGGGGGCGGCCGAAGCGCGCCGCCAGCCCATAGGCGATCAGCGAACCCGCGACATTGCCCAGCGTCCCCGCGGCGATGGCGCCGGCGAGACTGATGCGTCCCTGTGCTGCGAGGAACCCGGCGAACGGCATGATCACCTCGCTCGGGAAGGGCACGCCACAGCTCTCTGCGGCCATGAGCACGAAGACCAGCACGATCCCACCGGTGCTGACCCAGTGGGTGATGAAAGTGCTCACGGGCGCGCATTCTGAGGGCCGCGACCTCGGTTGCGCATCGCGCTCCGGTAGGCTCACCACGATGACGCGCCGCCCGTCGCGACTTGAGGCGTGGCCGCGGCCGTTCGATCCACATGTCGAGCTGGACTGGGGCGATCCCATCGTGAACCGCCGGCTGCTGCGCGAGCACCTCGACCAGACCCATGACGGCGCCAGCCGCCGGCTGCGTGTCATCGACAAGCAGGTCCGCCGTCTGCTGCGCCTGCTCCCACGTCCGCCGGCGCACGTGCTCGACGCGGCCTGCGGCCCCGGCCTGTACAGCGTGCGCCTGGCTGCTGCCGGCCATCACGTGACCGCGTTGGACGTCGGCCCTGCGGTGGTGGCCCACGCCCGCAGGCTGGCACGCCAGGATGGAGTCGACGGCCTGGTGGATGCGCGCGTCGCCGACCTGCGCGACCTCGCCGACGTGACGGAGTACGACGCGGCCGTGCTCATCTACCACGTCCTCGAGGCTTTTCCCCGCCGCGACCAGCCCGCCGTCCTGCGCCGGCTCGCGTCGTCTCTGCGCGACGGTGCTCCGCTCATCGTCGAGATGCGGCTGCGTCCCGATCAGCCGGACGGGCGCGTCAGCAGCTGGGAGGTCGTCCGCGGCTCGCTGCTGTCCGACCGGCGCCACCTGCTCCTCGTCGAGACCGTCCACGACCGCTCCGCCAACACCTATGTGCTCAGGGAGACGGCGGTGTTCGACGACGGCAGCACCGCCGTGCAGCAGACCAGCAGCGCGCTCACAAGGCTGGGCGCGCTCCCGTCCCTCTTCGCGCGCGGTGGCTTCGCAGTGGACGCGATCTACGACGGTTGGACCCGCTTCCGCGCCACCGACCTCAGCGACACCGTCCTCGTGGTGGCGCGGCGCCGCCATCGGCTTGCCATGGTGCCTCCGGTCAGCTGACGCCTCCGTTGGCGCCACCGCGGCCGTGCCGACGCCGGAGCACGATCACGATGATCAGCCCGAGGTCGATCATCGTGAGCAGCACCAACCACGGCAACGGCAGTGCCCCAACCTTGGAGGCGGCGCCGTCGATGATCGGAACCAGCAGTGGCACGGGCCCGAGGACGGTCGACGTGGACGGCGGCGACGGGAGCACCAGCGCCGGTCTCGGCGCGGTCGCCGTGCCCTTCGCAGTGGCCGAGTGTGCTGAGGAAGGAGCGGTGCTCGTGTGCCTGACGAAGCGCGGGCCGACGTTCAGAGGCAGGGGCAGCGTTCCACCAGGGGCGCCCGCGGCGGCACCCGAGCCGGCGCCGACGCCGCCGGTCGCGGACGGCGGGGCCGCCACGTTCGTCGCCGGGGGCGTCTCGGCCGCCGGGCATTGAGCGACCCTGATGCTCTGCGTAGCCGGCGCGCACGCGGTGTTCGGCTTGGCGTGGCCCGCACCGGCCGGGTGATCGGTGGCCTTGTCGTGATGTCGGCCGACGTCGTGGTCGCGGGGAAGGGTCCGCTCGCCCTCGCGGACTGGCCTTGCGCGCTTTCCGGCCGTGTCAGCCGACGCTGGCGTCGAGGCGTCGGTGCTGTCCGCGGTGGTGCTGACGGAATCGGCGCGAACGGAGGTCGCGGCCGCGGACGTCGCCGTCGAGGCCGCGGAATCCGCCGCCACGGCGGTGGGGGAAAGAGCCGCAGCCGCGAGCACGATGCTCGCGGCGATGGCCACGCCGCGACGGCTGGGGGTTGATCGATCCGGCACGGTCATCTTCATGGGCATCTGCTTCCTATCGATGCTGCCGGTTGCAGGATCGGACGACGCCCGCACCCGCACGAACGATCCGTGCGTGACCAAAGCTCTCACGACCCCTTCCCGGAACGGATCATACCATCCGATCACGTCAAGGTAACGGGGCTGTGATAGGCCGGACCGCCGCCCTACCATTCACCGCGCCTTGCCGATCTCATGGGAGCTCACGCCCGTGCCGATGCCATCCCCCGACCGGATCCGCACCGTCGCCGTCGTTGGGCACAGCCACGACGGCAAGACGACCCTGTGCGAGGCGCTGCTCCACGTCGCCGGGGCGACACCGAGGATGGGGGCGACCGACCAGGGAACGTCCATCCTCGACCACGAGCCTGAGGAGCAGCGCCGATCGATGAGCATCGGAGCCGCCATCGCCCACCTCGATTGGGAAGGCTTCCGTGTCAACCTCATCGACGTCCCGGGGTTCCAGGACTTCGCCGGCGAGCTCGCTGCTGCGCTGACCGCCGCCGACGCCGCGGTGCTGGTGGTGGGGGCGGGAGGCAGCGTACCCGTGGGCGCCGAGCTGGCCTGGGAGATGGTCGCCGCCCGCGGCCTGCCCACGCTCGTAACGATCAACAAAATGGACAAGGAGAACGCCGCCTACGAGGCGACCGTGGACGCCCTGCGCGAGGCGTTCGACCGCAAACCGGTCGCGGTCGCGGTGCCCATCGGCGGCGCCAGCGATTTCCGAGGGTACGTCGACCTCGTCAACGACAGCGCTCACGAGTTCGAGGCGGGCGGAAGGGCGCGCAACGCGCAGTTGCCCGAGGGGATGCGGGCCGAGGTGGAACGCGCCCACAACGCGCTCGTGGATGCGGCAGCCGAGACCGACGACGCGCTGATCGAAAAGTACCTGGGTGGCACGGAGCTCACCGACGACGAGGTGCGCGGAGCACTCCACACCTCCGCCCTGCGCGGTACGTTGGTACCGATCGTCTGCGCGGCGGCTGCTGACGAGCGTGGCGCAGCCCTGGTGCTGGACGCCATCGTGCGTTACCTGCCGGGACCCTCCGAGCAGGTGCATCACGGTGTCAACGCCAAGGGCGAGGACGTGGAGATCGCCTGTGATCCCAACGGCCCGCTGGTCGCGCATGTGTTCAAGACCACCGTTGACAGCTTCGGCAAGGTGTCGTACTTCAAGGTGTTGCGGGGAACCATGCGCGCGGACACGCATCCGTACGACGTGCAGCAGAATGTCGAGGAGCGATTCGCCCAGCTGGCCCGCCCGATGGGCAAGGGCCTGATGAACGCCACCGAGGTCGGCGCCGGTGACATCGGGGCTGTGACCAAGCTCGCGCACGCGCGCACCGGCGATGCGCTCGGTGTGCGCGGCGAGGTGGTGACGCTGCCGGCGATGGACATCCCTGCAGCGTCGTATCGCGCCGCCATCAGCGCCAGGAGCAAGGGCGACGAGGACAAGATCATGTCGTCGCTTGCCCGCCTCGCGGAGGAGGATCCGGCGTTCTCCGTCGATCGTGACCCGTCCACCGGTGAGGTGCTGGTGCACGGCCTCGGCGACGTGCATCTCGACGTTGCTCTGGAGCGCATCAAGCGCAAGTACGGCGTCGACGCAGTGCTCACGCCGCCGCGCATCGCCTATCGCGAGACGATCAGCGGAAACGCGCGGGTCGCGCACAAGTACAAGAAGCAGAGCGGCGGCGCCGGGTTGTACGGCGACTGCACCATCGAGATCGAGCCGCTTCCGCGCGGCAGCGGGTTCGTGTGGGAGGACAAGATCTTCGGAGGCTCGAT
>CATPAP010000019.1 GCA_955651875.1 Candidatus Dormiibacterota bacterium | reverse complement strand
GTCATGGGGTGACTCCCGGCTCTCCGAGGGAGGGCCGCCGCCGGGTCACCAGTCATGGATGGCGAGTGTAGAAGACTGGCGGCGGCACAGCCGGCCCTCCCGGCGCCCCAAAACGGTAACCCGGCGAGGTATCGCGTGCGCCCCCGGGTCCCTGGTTTTGATCCGGGGGTCGTTTACTGTGCGGACCGGGAGGGGGAGGGTTCAATGCGTCGCTTCACACGTCTTGCTGTGCTGTTGCCGATCTCAGTTGGCACGGCGTTTGCTTTCGCGGCGATGCCCGCGACAAGCGCAGCCGCAGCCGAGAATCACGAGACGCTCTTCGTGTCACCCACGGGCGCGCTCGGGCACGAGGGCGAGTCCTGTGGCACCGCCAAGTACTCGACGATTGGGGCGGCGGTGGCGGCCGCCGACAGCAACGACACCATCCACGTGTGCCAGGGCACGTACACGGAATGGTCAGCATCACCAAAGAGTTGACGGTGCAAGGTTTCGATGCCACCGTCGACGCCACCAATCAGATCAACGGGCTCAGGATCGGTAATTTCCCGCCAAGTGCCTGGGGCGCGGGATCGGGGACCGTCCTGCGCGGGTTCACCGTGAAGAACGCTCTCGGCGAAGGCATCCTCGCAGTGCGCGTCACCGAGGTCCGCATCCAGAAGAATGTCGTTGTGCACAATGACATGGGCACCACCGTCGCAAACAGCTATCCGGAGTGCCAGGCACACGGTCAGATACCCGGCGACTGCGGCGAGGGCCTCCACCTGATGAGCGCAACGCACTCCACCGTCTGGCACAACGATGTCGAACACAATGCCGGCGGCGTGCTGATGACCGATGAATTCGGTCCTGCCAACGGCAACGTCATCTCCCACAACACCGTCTCGAACAACGCCCCGGATTGTGGCATCACGATTCCCAGCCACAACCCCAATTCCTTCGCCAACGGGAAGCCGCAGCCCACCCTCGGCGGTGTCTTTGACAATCTCATCACTGGCAACCTGGTCGAGCACAACGGCGAGGCGGCGTCCTGTTCGGTGGCGCGGGCCCCGGTGCGGCTGTGTACAACAACGAGGTCGCTGGCAACACGATCAGGAACAACGGCTTTGCGGGAGTCACCCTGCACGACCACACCCCTGGCCAGGATTTCAACGGCAATGAGGTCGAGAACAATTGGATCGGCACAAACAACGTCACCGGTGATCCAGATTTCGGTGTCTTCCGGACGACCGGCATCCTGATCGCGTCGGTCGCTGATCCCGTTCACGTGGTGATCCAGGACAACCACATCGAAGACAACCACTTCGGCATCTGGACAAAGAACGTGCCGCCGAACTCGTTCAGCGACAACACCTTCGATGACGTCACCGTCAAGGTGAAGCAGGTCTAGGGCCAATGTGAGTGCAGCGCCGCGTGCGCTGCACTCACACTACCCGCCAGCTGCTGGGCGACCTGCTCGGCTGACGTAGCCGGTAGCTTGCGTGGTCTCGCTGCAGCCCTCCCGCGGCTAGAAGGAGGCCCGGAACCGACCGGTCGATGACCTGGGAGCCGTCCGCAGTGCCCGCTCAGTCCTCCATGAGGATCCGCATCGCCTCAGCATGGGCATCGGCGATGGTGAGCTGCGAGTAGTTCGCGGTGATCATCGCCAAGCTCTCGTGGCCGAGGATCTGTTGCAGGAGCAAGGGATTGCCACCACGGCGCAGGAAGTGCGTCGCGAAGCTGTGGCCCAGGAGGTGCGGGTAGACGCGCTTGATGATCCCGGCGATATCCGCCAAGTTGTGCACGAGCTGATCCACACCGTTGCCGCCGAGCGGCTCGAACTGGCCGGTGCGCCGGCTGCGTCGTAGGGTCAAGAAGATGCGGTCGCTGTCGCTGTCCCGGCGGGTTCTCTCCGCGAAGCGTCGCAGCCGCCGGTACAGCTCCGGCTTGATCGGCACCAAGCGCTCCTGGTCGCCCTTCTCGTGCACTTTGAGGGAGGCACTGCGGCCGTCCTGGTGGAGATCGTTCAGGGTGAGGCCGAGCAGGCCGCCGAGACGCATTCCGGTGTCAGCGAGGACTCGGACGATGAGCTTGTCGCGCTCGGTGGCAGCGGCGTCCTCGAGGGCTTGGATCTCCTCGCGGGAGAGCACGTCGAGCACCCGCTTGCCGGGCTTGGGGTGCTGCGCCTTGGCGGTCACCGTTTCGCCCTGCTTGCGCGCCCATGCCAGGAAGGTGTTGACGGCTCGGACGTAGCTGTGGACCGTGTGCTTTGAAAGCGGACGGCCAGAGCGGGATCCGCTGCCATCGAGCAGGCCGACAGTGAGGTCGTTGAGCTGCCGATCGGTCAGTTGATCGAGTCGATCGACACCGCGATTGGCGCAAAACGGGAGTAGTACGTCTTCGAGCGCGTCGCGGTAGATCTTGATTGTCTTCGCGGACCACTTGACCCGTCTGTCCTGAAGGTAATCGTCGATGAGCTTCTGAAGCGCGTTGGCCGGTGTCGGCGCCACGACGCTGATTAGCTTGTCGCGTGCGCTGGTAGACATGCCGCTCCTGTTGGACAGCCCCGGAGCCGAACCCTGTCTAAAGAACCATCTGCTACCTGCCATTATACGCCCGATTCGCCCCCCGGACAAGTAGGTGGGAGATGGTGTGAAGGAGATCAGAAATTGGCGTTGGCGCCCTCGGTAGGAATCGAACCTACGACCAACCGCTTAGAAGGCGGCTGCTCTATCCGCTGAGCTACGAGGGCCTGGGCAGTGTGCCCCATATAATCGCTCAGCTTCGAGGTGGCTATAGCTCAGTTGGTTAGAGTGCCAGGTTGTGGCCCTGGAGGTCGAGGGTTCAAGTCCCTCTAGCCCCCCCATCGCCACGCTCCATCGCCAGCGTCGTCTGGCGCGGGGTGCGGTCAGACCACCACCCGTGCGTCGTTGGACCGTGCGCTCCGACCCTCCGCGACCGCCGATGCCAGCGACGCGCCGACATCGAGCGGCACAGGACCGCCGTTGAGGATCGCTCCGGCGTGCGCCAGCCACCCGGTGTCGGCGGCGACGCTGTCGAGCAGAGCGTCGCCGCCGAGGCGGGCGACGAAGCGCGCCGCGATCCAGGCGAGCCGCCCGCTCCCGGTCTGCGCGGCGCAGCGGTTGGCCTGGTCGGCCAGCCGCGTACCGGCGGCGAGGATCGCCATGCGCCGCGCCAGGCGACGGATGGGCAGCTGCTGGACTTCGGAGTCAGCGCCGGTGAGCCGGTCGAGGGTGGCGGCGAGGGCGCGGATCTCAGCGAGCAGAGGCGTCGCCAGCGCACTTGCGGGGCCGCGCCCGCCTGCCGACTCGGCCCGCCGTTCGAGGTCGCCAAGGAAGTGCGGGCCGGCGCCGCCACGCAGCGCGCGGAGCGCGTCGAGCGCAATGACGTTGCCCGAGCCCTCCCAGATGGAATGCACGGAGGCGTCGCGGAGCATGCGCGCGTCCGGCCAGTCCTCGATGAAGCCGTTGCCACCACGGATCTCCATGGCGTCGCCACCGCTGATGCGGGCACGCTCTGTGAAGTAGCCCTTGAAGAGCGGGGTGAGCAGGCGAAGGGCGGCCGCCGCCTCGGCGTCGCCGGCGTCGGCGGTGTCGAGCAGCTCGCTGACCGCAATCGTGGCAGTGAGCGCAGCGGTGGAATCGACGACCAGCTCGGCGAGGCTGTCGCGCATCAGCGGGTGCGCCTGGAGCACACCGCCGAAGGTGCTTCGGTGCGCGGTGTGGCTGAGCGCTTCGAAGGTGTTGCGACGCATCGCGCCCGCCGTGGCGGTGACGATGCCGACGCGAGTCAGAGAGACCATGTCCATCATCTGTCG
>CATPAP010000018.1 GCA_955651875.1 Candidatus Dormiibacterota bacterium | reverse complement strand
GTTCGCGGTCCGTCGCCGTGCGGTCGTCGATGGCACGATCTGCGTAATCGACACGGAAGGACGCCCGGACCTCGCGGCTCTTTTCCGCCGCGTCGTCGCCGGCAGTGCGCGGCCCCGCGCCGTCTACCTCGCCACCGACCTGCTCCACCTCGACGGGGAACCGCTCACCGGCCGGCCGCTCCTCGCTCGCCTCGCGGCGCTCGCCGACCTCGTCCCGCCCGGGTCCAGCATCCAGCTGCCCGACCACGTCACCGGACACGGCCGCGCCCTGGCCACCGCCGCCGCAGAGCGTGGTCTTGCGGCCATTGTCGCGCGCCGCCACGATGCTCCGTACCGGGCGGGCGTCGCCTCTCCTGACCGGCTGCGCATCGCCCTGTCGAAGCGCCGCGAGGCGGTCGTGGTGGGCTGGCATCGACGAGCGTCGCGCACCCGCGTCGTCCTCGGTGACTGGGTGGAGGGCCGGCTCGGCCTCGTCGGAAGCGCCGCGGTCGACGAGCCCGCCGCCAGGCGCTGGCTGGCCGGCACCGCCGACGCCGCCCGCGATGTGGCTGTCGAGGACCGTGACGCGGCGGGAGCCGGGGTGACCTGGGTGCGGCCGCGTCTGGTGGCCACGGTCGAGCCCACCGGCGAGGATGCGGCAGGGCTGCCCGGCTGGCGGCTGGTGGCTCTGCGTGACGACGTCGACCCGGTGTGGTGCGTGCGGCGCGCGCCCGTCGATCCGCCGCAGGCGAGCGCGCACCAGCCCTTGCGCCCCTTCAGCCCGACCGTTCTCAGCCCCCTTCCACTCGACGGCGCCGCCTGAACGCACAGCACGGACGGCTTGTCTTCCGCTGGCTCGGCACTCGCCAACCGGTTCGCGCGAGTGTGTCATCATCCGGTCGACCCGGAACCAGGAGCTCCCCGCGACCGCGATCGGCCTGGCCGGATGTGCGAGTTGCGCGTCATGGCCATCCTCATGTGCCGCCCTGAGCACTTCGGCATCGAGTACGAGATCAACCCGTGGATGCACGTCGCCGTCGAGGTGGACCACGACCGTGCCGTCGAGCAGTGGGAAGCCGTGCACAGCACCTACGGGCAGCTCGGTGAGTCGATCGCGCTGGCCACCCCGGTCGCGGGTCTTCCCGACATGGTGTTCACCGCCAATGCCGCCGTCCTCTGGAGGCGGCGCGCCGTACTGAGCCGCTTCCATCACGCCGAGCGTGCGGGCGAGGAGGTGCATTGGCGTGCGGCTCTCGAGGGCCTTGGCTTCGTGGTCCATGAGGTGCCTGCCGAGCTCTCTTTCGAAGGCGCCGGAGACGCGCTGTTCGTCGGCGACCACCTCTTTCTTGCCTGGGGCTTCCGCACCGACCAGGTCTCGCACGCTGATGTGGCCCGGCTGCTCGACGTCGAGAGCACCTCACTCCAGCTCGTCGACGAGCGCTTCTACCACCTCGACACCTGCTTCTGCCCCCTCGACGAGCGCACCGCGGTGATCGCCCCGGCGGCGATCACTGCGGAGTCCCTCGAGCTCGTCCGCGCCCGCGTGCCCCGGCTTATCGAGGTTCCGACCGAGGTGGCCGCCGGGTTCGCATGCAACGCCATGCCGCTGCATGGACGGGTGATCAGCTCGACCGCGTCGTCCGCCCTGCGTGAACCCCTCTCCGATGCCGGTTTCGAGGTCGTCGCTTTGCCGATGGACGAGTTCATGAAGTCGGGAGGCGGGGTTCGCTGTGTGAGCCTCCCACTCGATCTCGGCCTCAGCTGAGCGACGGGACTTATCCCCAACTTGTCCCCACAACTCACAATGCAGATATCAAGAAATGGTTGTATTGGGGGTAAGAGCGCGCCTCAGTCGCGGTTCATCAGGTCGGTGATCAGCGTCTGGTACCGGCGGGTGTCGTCGTGCAGCCCGTGGCGGGCGATCGAGGCGTCGCCCTGGTAGTAGGCGATGAGCGCGGCCGCCACGTCGCCCTCGTGGACGCCGAGAAGATGGTGGAGGAGGAGCGCGCCCGCCAGGACATTGTCCGCGGCCACGCGCAGGTTGAGGGTGCGGCCGGCGAGGTAGCGCGATACCCACTCGCCGGTGTAGGGCTCGACCTGCATCAGGCCGATGGCCCCCGTCGGCGAGACAACTCCCTGTTGCCAGCCGCTCTCCATCCAGGCCACCGCCTTGACGAGCCGCGGATCGACGCCCACCTGATTGGCGACGTGGAGGAGCAGGGCGTTGACCCTGGCGATGCGGCCGGGGACCTGGAGGACGGCGCCCGCGTGGAGGGGGGCGTTGACGTTGAGCCCGTTGTTTCGGGCCAGGGCGGTGAGATCGAGCCCGTAGCGCCTGGCGATGCTGATCAGCGTGTCCCCATGGACCACCGTGCAGGTCTCGCCATCCTCGGCTGAGCTGATGTAGGCGGGCGTCCCGAGCTTGGAATCGGGGATGGTGAGCAGTTGGCCGATGCGGATGAGGTTCGGGTCGGCGAGATGGTTGGCCTCGGCGAGTGCGCTGACGGATGTGCCATGACGCATTGCAATGGCGCTGAGCGTGTCGCCCGGGTGCACGACATACGTGCTGGCGATGACGCTCGCAGGGAGCGCAGCAGCGGTGGCACTCAGGGTGGCAGCCGCGAGACGAGTGCGGGACGGCATTGAGGAGGGTTCCCTGGTGAGACGTGGAGTGGATGTGGAACCGGTCCGCCCGGGCGGAGCCTGCTCCCGGGCGGAGCCTGCTCAGGGTAGGCGTGGTCCCGCCAAAGGTCAAGGCGCCGCCGCCAATGGGATGTCGGCGCTGGAGGACGAGCGGTGGCGGTGGTACGCTGCACGGACCATGCCCCTGCCCACGCCCCGCCGTGTGGCCCTGTCGCTGCCGCTCCTCGGCGCGCTGTGCGGCGTACTGCTCGGCCTGGCCGCGTTCGCGGTCGTCGCCGCGCTGTGGCGAGTGGGGGGCGCGGCCCATCTCGCCATGCCGGCGGCTGAGGCCATCCTGCTCATCACCTTGACCGGGATGGCAGGGGCGATCTTGAGCGCCGAGCCGGCGCGCATCCGCCGCGCTCGCGTGCCGATCGGTCGCGCCGTGCCCCACGCCTGGTGGCCCCCGCAGCACGACCCCGTCCCGCTGGTCGCGGCCTGCGTGGGCGCGCCCATCGCGGCCGGTGTCGGCGCCGCGATCTGGCTCTTTCACTGACGCCTCAGACCGGCTGACCCTCCGCTGCCTGGCGGGCCACTCCGATGCGAGCAGCGGCCCATGCCGCGGCCTCGCGCACCACCGGGTCGGCGTCCTCGGTCGACGCCTGCAGCAGAGCAGGGAGCGTTGCCACCGCGCCGGCATTGCCCAGGGCGATGGCCGCATTGCGCGCCAGGCCGGAGCGCCCGGTCCGCGCCACCGCTGTGCCCGCGAATCGCTCGGTGAAGCCGTTCTCGTCGAGCTGCAGGAGCTCGACGAGGTCGGGCGCGGCCACAGGTCCGCCGGCATGATGCCGGTGCGACTCCTCCAGCGGCGGCGGCGCCAGGCGGTGATTGATCGGGCAGGCCTCCTGGCAGAGGTCGCAGCCGAAGACCCACGTCCCCATCAGCGGCCGG
>CATPAP010000017.1 GCA_955651875.1 Candidatus Dormiibacterota bacterium | reverse complement strand
TTCGACAGCGCCGCCCAGCTCTGGGCCGCGCTCACGGTCGGGCGCGGCATCGACGTTCCCGCAGGCCGCGCGCGCGTGCTGCGCGAGCGTTTCACGCATCACCTGGCGCCGTTCACCGCCGCCGACGGCACCCTGCGTGTGCCGGTGCGCGCCAGCCTTCTCGCGCTGCGCTGAGGGTCAGCCGCCGGCCGCGGTGCCGAAGGCGCTGGCGAGCGCCTGCCCGTCGACGTCGACGAGCGAGGTCGCGATGCTCAGTGTTACCGGCGTGCCCGCGGGCACGTCGAGCGTGAGCGTCGCGGTGCGCGCGCCGGCGTCGTACACGATGGTCGCGGAGAGCTGTCGCCCCTGCGCGTTGGTCACCGTGATCGCGGGAGCGACGGAGGCGGCGCGAAGGTCGCTGTCGAAGCTCACCTGGAGCACCAGCGTTTGGCCGGTGACGGTCACGACGGACACCACGTGCGGACCGACGGGCTCGTCATGCAGCGTGCTCGCGGTCAGCGCGCTCACCATGTAGCCGGCGGCGGGCGTCGGGGCGCGCGACAGCAGCAGGGTCTCGTCGGCGATCGAGGCCGCCGCGTGCGTTGCCGAGGGGTCGACGATCAGCCGCACCGTCGCCGCGACCGTGCCGTCGGGGTTGGCGGCAGCGCTGATCACGTAGGCGCGCGACAGGCCCGGCGGTGTCGCCGCGGCCGCTCCGACGCCCGCGCTGCTCAGGTTCTGCAGCGCCGCGCTGTTGCCGGCCACCTGCGCGTCGACGAACGCCTTGAGCGTCTGCGCGGCGCCGTCGGGGAGCAGGTTGACGGTGGTGCCCGGGGCGATCCCAGGCACAGTGGCGATCTCCACATTTCCGCCCGACACGAACGCGAGGCGGTCGCCCTGAGTGGAGTACACGGGGACCCGCGCGTCGCCTCCCCTGGCGGTCACCGCACCCGACGGCAGCGCGAGGACGTCGAGTGCCCCGGTGCCCACCTGGGGCGCATTGACCACGGCGACGTGCGTTCCCGCCTCGTCGAGCGCGATCGCCCTCACGCTGTCGCCGGGATGGGTGAGAGGCACGGCCACCGTGGTGTCCCGCGACACCGGCGAGGTGAGCAGTCGCGGGGCTGCGCGGGTGGCGTCGACCCATGCCACCACCGAGCCGTCGCCGCTGAACGCGGCCGTCTGGCGGCTGCCCGGCAGGGTGCGGGTGTGCAGGCTGGCCAGGTCGATGAGCGCGCCGTCCTGGCCTGTGGCACCGGCGTACGCCTGCCCGCCGGCGGATGCGAAGACCACGCTGCTGGTGTTGGCCGGCAGGATGGTCAGGGCGCCGACGTGGCCGGCCAGGTCGATGGTCACGATCCGGTCAGGCTCGGCGACCAGCGCGGTGCCGCTCGACAGCCACCCGGTGGCCAGCACCGGCGCCGCCAGCGTGGCCAGCGCGTGGCGATCCGAGCCGTCGAGCGAGACGATCTCGATGGTCGTCCCCTTCGCGGATGGCACGGCGGCCACGATGCGCAGCCCGTTGGGAGCCAGGGCTGCGGCCGACGCCGCCGGACCGAGGTCGACGACGCCGCCGTGCGCTGACATGAGCACGAGCTCACCGCTCCCCGATGGGGACGCTGCCGCCGCGGGCGGCGCCGCCGGTGACACCGACGCGGAGGCGTTGGCGTTGCCACCCGGGCTCGCGCTCGCCGCCGGCGAAGCGGTCGACTGCGGCGTCGAATGGGAGGCGCCCGGCGGTCCGATGGTGGCGTTCGACGAGGTGGCGATCACCGCGCCGTCGCCGGCGCTGATCAGCTGCGCGCTGTCGTTCACTGAGGACAGCGTCTGCGGCGCCAGCTGCGCGATCACCGGCCCAGGCGGTGGGGTGGGCGCGGTGCCGAAGTCGATGCGGATGTCGCTCGCCGCCATCTGGCCGTTGGCCGCACGGGTGGCTTTGTGGTCGATGGTCACCGTGTACGGCGTGTTGCCGGTGAGGTGGTGCGTGGGGGTGATGAGCAGGTTGTTGCCCTGCCACCCGGTGGTGATCTCGGTGGCGGGGCGGATGTGCAGGCCAGCGACCACCGCCGCCTCGTTCATGGGCTGGCTGAAGGAGACGGTGATGACGTTGTTCGGGCTCACCGCGTGGAGCTCCGCGACCGGCGACATGGCGGTGACCTGGTGGTCCACCACGGGCGTGCGGAACACGGTCAGCACCGCGGCGGCCACCAGCGCGACCCCGAGACCCGCGCCGCCCCACGCGAACCCGGTGGGACGCTGCCACCAGCCGCGGCGCACCCGGATGGTGCGTGGCCGGGCCGGCTTGGCCGCCGCCGCTGCACCGAGGGCCGCCGGCGCCTCGCGCATCAGCTGGGCGCGCAGGACCGACTGGAAGCGCGGGTCGAGCGGCGGCTCGGGCCGGGCCGCCCGGACGCTGTGGGCGAGGCTGGTCAGCTCCGCATCGCCGTCGAGGATGCCGTCGATCTCGGGGTCGAACCAGCGGGAGTCGGTCATCAGGCCCCCCCGCGGTCGAAGGTGGTGACGTCGAGGCGGGCGCGCAGGCCGATCATCCCGCGGTGGATGAGGAGCTTGATAGCCCCCTCGCTCTTGCCCATCACGATC
>CATPAP010000016.1 GCA_955651875.1 Candidatus Dormiibacterota bacterium | reverse complement strand
TTTCTCGTGGTGTTGTCGATGGCCGAGATGTGGTCGGCATCGAAGGCGTGGCGCAGCCCGAAGCCGTACGCGGTGAGCCCGACGCCGAAGCCGAAGAGCCTGGCGTCGTACCGCGGTCCGCTGACCAGGAGGAGCACCCCGAAGCCCACCACGTGGAAGGCAAGGACGACCGCGTAGCAGCCCGCCAGCCGCGTCCATTCGCCGCGGGAAAGCGACCTGCGCAGGCGCAGCAACTTGCTCGACATCCGGACTCCCTGGCACCTGTTCGACCGCCGCTGGGCGAGGACCGTGCGATGCTAGCGCACCTGCGACCCGGTTGCACCTGCGGATCGGTGACAGAAGCGCCCCCTGCTATGCTCCGTCTGTCCTGGCAGGACATCGCAACAGCTTTCCTGCATCCGGCGCTGCCCGCCAGCCACCTCGGCGGCGCACCAGGTCCGGGTGCCTCAAGCCCATGGGAAAGGAGGTGCGCGCATGGTGCGCGACTACGAGATCATGTACATCGCCCGGCCCGACCTCGACGAGGAGGGCCTCCAGGGGGCGGTCGACTCCGTCGAGCAGCTCATCAACGGCACCGGCGGCTCGGTGGTCAGGACCACCAGCTGGGGACGCCGGCGGCTCGCCTACGAGGTCGACCACCTGCGCGACGGCCACTACATGCTCCTGCACGTGCGCCTCGACGGCCCTCGCGTGGCCGACGTCGAGCGTGCGCTGAGCATTCATGAGACGGTGTTCCGGCACCTGCTCGTCCTCCGCGAGGCGGGGGATGACAGCGAGTCAGAGGACCTCGACGGCGCCGCCCCACGCGCTGCGGGCGCGGCCGCCGGCGAGAACGGCTCGGAGGCGGCCGCGCTGCCGCGTCAGGCAGCTGTCGCCGCTGCGGCCGATGATGACGACGACGAGGACGATGACGACGATTCCGAGGACGACGATCCCGCCGCCGTTCTCACCGCCCACGAGGAGGACAGCTGATGGCCGGCTCGCTCAACCGTGTGATGCTCATCGGTCGCCTGACCCGCGACCCCGAGCTCCGCTTCACCCCGAGTGGCACAGCGGTATGCAACCTCGCGCTGGCGACCAACCGCTACGGCCAGGACGCCAGCGGCGAGCGCCGTGAGTTCACCGACTACCACGACATCGTGGTCTGGAACCAGGGCAACCGCAAGCTCGCCGAGCTCTGCGGCCAGTACCTGCAGAAGGGCCGCATGGTCTACATCGAGGGCCGCCTGCAGACGCGTTCCTGGGACGACAAGGACACCGGCGCCAAGCGTTACAAGACCGAGGTGAACGCCAACGACGTCCAGTTCCTCGACAGCCGCCAGGACGGAGAAGGGGCGCGCGGTGGCGACCTCGCCGGCTCGGCTGCGGCAACCGCCACCGCCACCGCCGCCGCCACTGCCACCCCCGCGCTCGGCGCCAACGCCGGCGGTGACGTCGACCCCGACGACATCCCCTTCTAGCCGAGAGAGACCAGCACGTGCCTGATTACGACCGCCGCCGCCGCAAGGTCTGCAGCTTCTGCCTCGAGCACATCGAGGTCATCGACTACAAGGAGGTGGCGCGCCTGCGCCGTTACCTCAGCGATCGCGGCAAGATCCTTCCGCGACGGATGACCGGCACCTGCGCGCGGCATCAACGCCGGCTCACCACCGCCCTGAACCGCGCCCGCCACATCGCCCTGCTCCCCTTCCAGGCCGAGGTGCGGTAAACGGTCTTTGGCTGTCCGGGCGTGGTTGGCCAGGTACGGGTTTGTTTGTGGAATAAGGCCATTCTCCCCGTCGACGTCCGCCGATGACCGGGTGCGTCCGCCGATGAAGGTGTCATTTTGGCGGCGCGCTCGTTGCTCTCCGAGCGGAGCAATACGGGAGCTTGGGCCGAGGTTCTCCATGCCCCGCCGGAGCCAACATCCGCGTTCGGGCCAAGATCCCTGCCGGATCCGCCGGCTGATCGCTCCTGACGGAGGATCGATGAGGATGTAACGGTCCTGTAACGGGGTGTCGTTGAGGGCTACCGGCGCCTCTACCTCGCGGTGTACAAGAAGAACCCGAAGCCCTTTGTGTGGGTGAAATCCGCCGACCAGATCCTCGACAGCGTGCGCCGGTTTTGCCTACGAACCTCTGTTCCAGGACACTAGGGAGTAAGGGAGACTGCTACATACCCGCGCCCATACCGATCTAGCAACACGGATCCCCATCCAGGGGAAGGGATCCGCTGTGTCTATCGGGGAGGTTCGTCCCGAGGACAGCAATCCCGAGCTGTTGGGCCGAGCCCGGGCGCGCACTAGGTCTGCAAGTCGCTCGCCCCGAGCGAATGGGTCACTGCGCGAGCGCCTGGGTACCCTGACCACCTCACTCATCATCCCCGCGCGCAACGAGGAGATGAGTTTGCGACAGGTATTGGGGGACGCGATTCCCGACTTCATCCACGAGGTCATAGTCGTCGACGGCAATTCCGTGGACGCCACGCGCGACGTCGTACAAGAAATGTGTCCGCGCGCACGACTGATCAGCCAAACGGGTCGAGGAAAAGGGGACGCTCTGAAGGCGGGTCTGCGAGCCGCCGCCGGCGACATCGTTGTGACCATGGACGGCGACGGATCGCACCGTGTATCGGATATCCATCCGCTAATCGACTGCCTTCTTGAGGGATACGACTTCGTAAAGGGCTCGCGCAGTCTTCCCGGCGCCAGCAGTGAGGACTTCACGGCCGTACGGGCCGCGGGTAACTGGGCTCTTACTCAGGTGGCGCGCACTCTATATCGCGCCCCTATCACCGATATCACGTATGGCCTTCACGCCTACTGGAGAAACGCATTCGTTGATGCGGCGCAGCTGGTCGATGGTTTCGGCTTCGAAATTCAGACGGTTATCAAAGCCACTCGCGGGGGTCTGAGGATCGGCGAGATCGCATGCCTTGAACGACCCAGGATCGGAGGGGCCTCCAAGCTGAGGCCCGTGAAGGACGGCTGGGGCATCCTGAAGGTCATTGTCGGAGAGGCGGCTCCGCGTCGTCGCGTCGCATTCCGCCCCCTCTCCGATCTCTATCTTGATGGCGTCACGGTGGTCAGAGGCGCGGCTTGATGACGGTTGCAGCGGAGGTCGGCGTCCTCGAACATGACGCCGATCGATGGTCCGCTGTAGGACCCGAAGACATCTCGGTCGTTGTGTGCGCGTATACACAGGCGAGATGGGATGAATTGGTTGCCTCAGTGCTCTCGGTGCTTGCTGCGGGAGCCAAGGACGTCATCGTCGTCGTTGACCACAATCCGGCACTCCTACGCCGGTGCCAGGAGCAATTTCCTCAACTTGCAGTGTTGCCCAATCGGGAGGAGCGCGGGTTGTCCGGAGCTCGGAACACAGGCCTTCTCGCCGCCCAGGGCGCTGTCGTGGCCTTCATTGATGACGACGCTGTCGCCGCCCCGGACTGGCTCGCGAAGCTTGCGGTCGCGTACGGCTCCCCAGATGTTGTTGCCGTCGGGGGTCACATAGAGCCCACGTGGCGTGGCGCCAACCCGCATTGGTTTCCTGCCGAGTTTCGCTGGGTGTTTGGCTGTAGTTACCGCGGCCTCCCTGTGGTCCCTGCTCGTGTGCGTAACCTCATCGGCTGCAATATGTCCTTTCGCCGATGGACTTTTGACGAGATCGGCGGATTCGCAACCGGGCTGGGGCGGATCGATTTGGTCCCAGTCGGCTGCGAAGAGACCGACTTGTGCATCCGTGTTCATCAGCGCTGGCCTGAGCGCGACATCCTTTATCTGCCTGATGCGCAGGTGCATCACAACGTCAGCCGTGGGCGCGTCAGCGTGAGGTACTTCGTGCGGCGCTGCTTCGCTGAGGGTAGATCCAAAGCCCATGTAGCCTCGTCTGTAGGCCAGGACGCGGCCCTCAGCACCGAACGCGACTATGTCAGGAACGTGCTGGTCTCCGGCGTCCGGCAGGGCTTTTCCGACGCGCGTCGCGGGGATCGATGGGGGCTCGCCCGGGCAGCTGCGATCGTGAGTGGGCTTGCCATCACGGCTACCGGCTATGGTAAGGGGCACCTCTTCGAGCGGCGCCGCGCCCGCTCGACCGCTGCCTCGTGAGCGGTGCCGCTCTAGAGCCGTCGCGCGCGTCGCTCCTTCCTGAGGCGTTCGTGCCGACGCAGATGTTTCATATCGAGCTCAGCGCATCCTTGAGTGCCGTCCCGGTGCTTCCGCAAGAGACATCGGCTCGTCGCGCCGGGTTGGCCCTCGTCCGGCTGCACGGCCACCCCCTCGGAACGGTCTCTACCCACCTTGAGGGCAGGGGCCGCGATCCGGAAGTGATAGCCGAGACAGTGTGGGCTGAATTGGCGGACGCGATCAGGGACCATTGCCGTGCCGATGGCCACCCGGTGCCGAATCGCCTTGGCCCTGAGGGTCTTCCAGCGCGACCCTGTCGCAGGCCGCTCACCGCGTCGGCAGAGAGTCCCTTCGTCAGCGTTGTGCTTCCGACACTGTCTCGGCCGCTGTCCCTGAGCCGCTGCCTGGAGTCACTCCTCGCCGTGGAATACCCCCACTTCGAGGTAATCATTGTGGACAACGATCCAGCGGACTCCGCAACGCGGTGGGTGGCGGACCGTCTCCGTGCCGACCCGCGTTTTCGCTACGTCTCCGAACCACGTCGAGGTGCCTCGCGCGCCCGCAACCGCGGACTGGCTGAGGCTCGCGGCACGCTTGTCGCGTTCACGGACGACGACGTCGTTGTCGATCGCCACTGGCTTTCGGCGCTGGCGGCACGTTTTGCCGAGGTCCCGCGGGTCGCCTGCGTCACAGGCCTGGTGATCCCAGCTCGACTCGACAGCATCGCGCAACACTGGTTCGAGGAGTACGGAGGCTTCAACAAAGGCTTCACCCAGCGCAACTTCGAGCTCGCCGACGAAAGCCATGGGGGGTTCTTTCCCTATGCTCCAGGTGCCTTCGGGTCGGGAAATAACGTGGCCTTCCGTACCGATGATCTTCGCGTCCTGGGCGGCTACGACGAAGCCTTGGGGCCGGGGACGCACTCGCTGGCCGGCGAGGACTTGGCACTCTTTGTCTCGGTAATCACCACCGGCGGCCGGCTGGGATACGAGCCGTCCGCCATCGTCCACCACGATCACCGTGAGTCTCACGCGGAACTACTTGATCAGCTCCACGCGTATGGTGTCGGGTTATCCGCCATGCTCACTGGTCGCGCGCTGAGCAGCCCCTATCATTTTAGAGCCATCGTGCGCCGAATTCCGCGCGGCGTGCTGGCTGTGCTGAGCACTTCATCGTGGAAGAACGCCAACCGTTCTCGGAACTATCCGCGGGATCTTAATAGAGCGGAGATCTTCGGCCTCCTCCGGGGCCCATGGGCGTATCTTCGAAGCCGCTCGCGCACGGCCCGATCAGCCCGCTGGGGCGGCGCGGTTGCGGTAGAGGTGGTGGAAGGACAGACGGGTCCCGTGTCAGTGCGCAGTACCAGTGTCTCGCCGGCTCGGCTGCGGACCTCAATGTCAGCTCGCGCCCGTTCGCACTTTGAGGTCCCCTTATTCCGGAGCGCTTACGCACTGGTGGCCTCGACGGCCCTCACCTCTGTTCTTGGCGTTCTCTACTGGGCGATGGCTGCGCGTCGGTACGCACCACAAGAAGTCGGACGCGCGGCCACATTGATCTCCGCGATGATCCTTATCTCGGGCGTAGCTCAGCTCAATCTGACCAACGGCCTGCCTCGGTTTCTCCCCTCGGCCGGTGAGCGCACTCGCCATCTGGTGGTCACCGCGTATCTAGCCGGAGCGCTTCTTGCCGCGTCGGCAGCGACAGTCTTCGTGAGCATCTCGGAGCAGGGCTCCCTCGGTCTCAACGGAGGGGTCGCTTGGCTGGGCCGTATCTGGTTCGTTCTCGCGGTTGTCACATGGTGCATCTTCGCCCTCCAGGACGGTGTACTGACAGGCTTGCGTCAAGCCGTCTGGGTGCCCGTGGAGAACGGCCTGTTCGCGGTCCTCAAGATCGTGCTGCTTCTAGTCTTTGCTGGTTCCCTACAGCACATCGGGATCTTTGCTTCGTGGACGCTTCCGGTCGCGCTCTCGCTCGTAC
>CATPAP010000015.1 GCA_955651875.1 Candidatus Dormiibacterota bacterium | reverse complement strand
CGGCCACCCCTGGCGGTGGTGGATTCCGTGCAGACGCTCAACGCCGCAGACGCGGCGGGCAGCCCGGGGAGCCCCGCCCAGGTGCGCGAGGGCGTGGCCCGGCTGCTGACCGTTGCCAAGGAGACCGGGGTGCCGATCGTCTTGGTCGGCCATGTCACCAAGGAGGGCGCCATCGCCGGCCCCCGCACCCTCGAGCACATGGTCGACGTGGTGCTGTACCTCGAGGGAGAGCGGCACGGCGAGCACCGCCTCCTTCGCGGCGTCAAGAATCGCTTTGGGAGCACCGGGGAGCTCGGCCTCTTCACCATGGAGGGGTCCGGCCTGCGCCCACTCGAGGCGCCTGGCCGCGCCTTCCTCGACGAGACCAGCCTGGCGGTGCCGGGCAACGCCCTCACCGTGACCTGCGAAGGAACCCGACCCCTCGTCGTCGAGATCCAGGCACTCGTCGCGCCCACCGCATTCGGACTGCCACGGCGGACCTGCTCTGGGTTCGACCTCGGCCGGCTCCACCTGCTCCTCGCCGTGCTCGAGCGCCGTGCCTCGGTCACCCTGAGCCAGGCCGACGTCTTCCTCAACGTCGTCGGCGGCGTGCGACTGTCTGATCCCTCCGTCGACCTCGGTGTCGCGCTGGCGCTTGCGTCTGCGGCCCGGGACCGCGTGGTGCCGGCCGGCATGGTGGTGATCGGCGAGGTCGGCCTGGGCGGCGAGATCCGCCGCGCCTCGCGCCTCGAGGCCCGCCTCGGTGAGGCAGCCGCCCTCGGGAAGGTCGCCGCTGTGGTGCCTGCGGCCGGCCGAGCCCCAGGCCATGACGGGCTCCGCCTTCACCGGGTATCGACCGTCTCCGCCGCGCTCGAGGTGCTGTGGGGCGGCTGACCGCCGTTCCCCGTTGCGCCGCATCGTCGTTGCGAAGGCGTGACGCAGACGGCGTCGTGACAGAGGCTGTGCTTAGATCGAACGGCGATGACCCGCCATCCCGCCGCCACCTTGCGCCGCGCCCGGGCTATCACACGCGCTGTGGGCGCCATTCTCGGCTTCGTGGTGGGGATCTTCTACGCCGGTTTCGTAATCACCAACGCACCCGGCCTGTTCGCCAACGACCAGGCTGTCACCGCGGTCAGCCTGGCAGGCAGTGCGATCGTCGGAGCGGCGGCTCTTGCGCTGGCCGCACCATTGCTCACCGTCGAGCCCTATCTCTGGCTCGAGCGGATGCTCGACGAGGCCCCGCCCGCGCAGATCTTCGGTGCCGTCGCGGGCATCGTCGCCGGACTCGTCATCGCAGCCCTCGTGGCTGTGCTGCTCAGCCCGCTTCCGCTGCACGTCGGTACCGCGGTGTCGATCCTGCTCGCGCTCGGCCTCGTCCACGCCGGCGCGCGCGCGGGTACGCAGCGCCGGCAGGCCTTCGCCTCACTGCTGCGCGGCAATGCCCAGCGCGACCCGCGCTCGTCGTCCGCCGACGTGACCGGCGCGGCGGCCATCGACGGCCCGCCGGTGGTGGTCGACACCTCTGCGCTCATCGACGCCCGCATCGTCGATGTCGCTCGGTCGGGATTCGTGCCGGGACGTCTGCTCATCGCCAGCTTCGTCCTCGAGGAGCTGCAGCGCGTCGCGGACTCCGGTGACCCAATGCGCCGGGCGCGCGGCCGGCGCGGCATGACCGCGCTCGAGGAGCTGCAGCGCCGCGAAGACGTTGTCTGCGAGCTGGTCGATCTCGACTTTCCCGAGACCCCGGAGGTCGACGCTCGGCTCATCAAGCTCGCCTTGGCGCGCTCCGCGCTGCTGCTCACCACCGACCACAACCTCAACCGCATCGCGCAGATCGCCGGGGTGCGGGTGCTCAACCTCAACGACCTCGCCAACGCGCTCAAGCCGATCCTCAGCGCCGGCGAAGAGATCTCCATCGCGGTGGTCCGCGAAGGGAAGGAGCTGCACCAGGGCGTGGGGTACCTCGCTGACGGCACCATGGTGGTCGTGGAGAATGCCAAGGCACGACTCGGGGATACCGTGCGCGCGACCGTGACGTCAGTGCTGCAGACGTCGGCCGGCCGCATGATCTTCGCCACCACCGACGGACCGGACGGTGCGCAACGGACCGTTCGCGCGGTGCGCTCGCGGGCGGCGCCGCGCTGACCGCGGTCCTCATCATCCCCGCATCGGGGCGGGGTCAGAGGCTCGGGGAGGACAAGCTCTTCGTCGACATCGCCGGGCGCCCGCTGGTGTCGTACACGCTGAAGGCGGCGGCCGCGTCGGATGTCTTCGCTCGGCTGGTCATCGCTGCACCCGCCCGGCGGCACGCGCAGCTCGCCGAGCTCGCGAGAGCGGCCGGCCTCACCGACGTCGCGCTGACGGAGGGAGGCGAACGGCGCCAGGACAGCGTGCGCAATGCTCTCGACCACGTCGGCGAGGCCGCGATCGTCGCGGTGCATGACGCGGCGCGCCCGCTGTGCGCGCCGCAGCTGTTCGTCGACTGTGTGGCGGCCGCGGAACGCCACGGCGCCGCCACGGTCGCCATCCCGGTGGTCGACAGCATCAAGCGCGGCGAGGGCGGGGTGATCGTGCAGTCACTCGAGCGCCACGACCTCTACGCCATCCAGACGCCGCAGGCCTTCCGCCGCGAGCTGCTCGTTGCCGGACACCGCCATGCCACGGCCAACGCGCTGGCCGTCGATGACGACGCCGCGCTCGTTGAGGCGCTCGGAACGCCAGTCCACATCGTCCCCGGCAGCCCCGACAATTTCAAGGTGACCCATCCTCGCGACCTGATCCTCCTGCGCGCGCTTCTGGTCGCGCGCGGGTGAGCCTGCGCATCGGCCACGGCGTCGACGCCCACCGCCTCGTCGAGGGGCGGCGACTCATGCTCGGCTGCGTCGAGATCGCATCTGAACGCGGCCTCGCCGGCCACTCCGACGGCGACGTCCTCGTCCACGCGCTCTGCGATGCGCTCCTGGGAGGAGCGGGTCTCGGTGACATGGGCCGCCAGTTCCCCTCGAGCGATCCGCGCTGGCGGGACGCCGCGGGCGCCGACTTTCTCGAGGCGGTGGCCGCACTGCTCGCGGCAGAGCGGCTGCGCGTCGTCTCGACACAGGTGGTGGTGATCGCCGAGCAGCCGCGCCTCGTCCCCCACCTGGACGCGATGCGCGATGCGTGCGCGGCGGCGCTGGGGACAGCTCCGGCGGCGATCCACCTCGGCGCCACGACGACTGACGGCATGGGCTTCGCCGGCCGTGGCGAGGGCATCGCCGCCTCGGCCGTCGCCCTGCTCGAGGGCGAGTAGAGGGCCGCCACGGGGCGGCCCGCGCGCGAGATCCTCCGCCAGCGCGACCTCGTCGTCGACATCTACGCACGCCATTGCGGACGCACGCTCGAGGAGGTGGAGCGTGACATCGAGCGGGACAACTTCATGACCTCGGAGCAGGCGCTGCGGTGGGGCCTCATCGACCAGATCATCAGCCGCCGCGAACAGGCCGCCCCCGTCAGCCTCTGACCATCCGCACGCACCGCTGGGCACGACTGCGCCCGCATAGACTGTGGCGTCATGGCGATGCGCTTGCACGACACCATCACGCGCGGCCTCCGCGAGGTTGAGCCGCTCGAGCCCGGTCACGTGCGCATGTACACCTGCGGGCCGACGGTATATGCCCGCTCGCACATCGGCAACTTCCGCACCTTCCTGTTCGAGGACATACTCCGGCGCTGGCTCGACCGTCGCTTCCCCCGCGTCACCCATGTGATGAACCTGACCGATGTTGAGGACAAGATCATCCGCAACGCGCTCGCGGACGGTCATGACCTGAAGACCGAGACCGCTCCATGGATCCGCGCCTTCTTCGAGGACCTGGAGACGCTCAACGTCCGCCGGGCTCACCACTACCCGCGAGCCACCGAGTACATCGACGAGATGGTCGCGATCATCGAGCGCCTGGACGCGGCCGGTGTCACCTATCGCAGCGACGGCAGCGTGTACTACCGCATCGCGGCCTTCCCTCGGTACGGCCGGCTGGCGGGGATTAGCGCGGAGGGCCTGCTGGCGGGGGCGGGTGGCCGCGTCGATGCCGACGAATACGACAAGGAGGACGCGCGCGACTTCGCACTCTGGAAGGCTGCGGCAGCCGAGGAGATCGGCTGGGACACGTCATTGGGCCGCGGCCGTCCGGGATGGCACATCGAATGCTCGGCGATGAGCATGGCCCTGCTCGGCGAATCCTTCGACATCCACTGCGGCGGCGTGGACAACATCTTCCCGCACCACGAGAACGAGATCGCCCAGAGCGAGGCCGCGACCGGCAAGCCATTCGTGCGGCTCTGGTGCCATTCGGCGCACCTGCGCATCGAGGGCGAGAAGATGGCCAAATCGCTGGGCAACTTCGCCACGCTCGGCGACCTCGTCGCGACCGGCGTGCGGCCGTCCGCGGTTCGTTACCTGCTGACCGCGGCGGCCCACTACCGCAAGACCGTCAACTACAGCGACGACTCACTCCACGCCGCCACCGAGTCGGTGGACCGGCTGGCTGATTTCAACAGGCGCGTCCGCTCCCAGCAGCCGAGCCCGGGGGAGGGTGACGCCGAGGCCGATGACCGCATCGCGCGGACGCGAACGGAGTTCGAGGCCGCCATGGACGACGACCTCAACCTGCCCGAGGCGATGGGCGCGGTGTTCACGCTCATCCGCGCGCTCAACCGTGACCTCGACAGCGCGCCGCTGACCACGGTGACGCATCGCCGGCTCGTCGAACTTCTCGATGAGGTCGACGACGTCCTCGGCGTGCTCGCCCTGGTGGAACGCGAGCGTGCCGGGCCGTCGCTCAGCCGCGAGGAACAGACCTTGCTCGAGGCGCGGCAGGCGGCCCGCGCGACTCGCGATTGGGGCCGGTCCGACCGGCTTCGCGATGAGCTGGCGGGCCGCGGGATCGTCGTGGAGGACACCGAGGCAGGACAGCGCTGGCATCGCTGCTGACCGACCGGTCACCCCCCTGCAAGCTCGAAAGTCCATGATTGGAGACACGCCCTCGCGTCCCGGCCCCCGGGCGGGCGTGCAAAGGAGGCCGTGAGATATGGGCGACGGAGCGATCAGGGTCATTCAGCCTGCCCCATTCAGCGGCGCACTGAGGCCCTTGGGCGCGGGCGACGTCGACACGGGTGTAGCCGTGCTCGCGATCATCCTGCGCTTCACCATCTGGGTTCTGCTCATCATCGCGGCCCTCTGGGTCATCCGCGAGATCCTCGCGGTCGTTCGTGGCAGCCGAGCCGGTGCTCCGCGCGCGACGACCCCTGCGCTCGCCGAGCTCGAGTTGCGCTACGCCCGCGGCGAGGTGACGCGCGCCGACTACCTCGCCCGCCGCGCTGACCTTGCCGGCCTCGCTCAACAAGCGCCCCCGCCAGCCTGACGACGGCCAGCGCGGGACGGCGGATCATGGGCCGCCGGGCACGCGCTGCGCAGGCGCAGTTGGCCGTTGACCGAAGCACCGCTCTACCTTGGGGAGCTCGGCTGATCGCTCGCCTGCGTCAGCTTGGGATCTGGTGCTCCCGACGTCACCACAGTCTGCCGATGCGCCCCTATACTGCGCGGCAGCCTACCCTGGGCCGTCAAGAGGAGGATCAATTTGCCTGTCATCGCCGGACGTAGCTACAGCAATGGCGATACCGCCATAGGCATCGGGCTAATTGTCGCCCTCATCGCGGTCTTCCTGCCGTGGTACAGCGCGAGCGTCAACTGCAGCGGCGTCACTGGAATCGCTTGCGGCTCGTTCAGCACGTCGGTCGGTGCGCTCGGGGACTGGCCGGGCTGGCTCTTCCTCCTCGGTGTCCTTGCAGGACTTGCCCTGTTCATCATCCGGACCTTCGCGTCGTCGGTGAATGTTCCACCGCTGCCGCAGACAGACGCCATGCTGTATGCGGGCGTCGGCGTCTTCACCGCCGTGATGGCTCTTCTCTGGCTTCTCCTTCACAGCAGCGGTGTGTCGGGCCCCGGCTACAGCGTTGGTCCGAGCTTCGGCCTCTTCATCGGGCTGATCGCCGGCATCGTGGTCGCCGTCGGCGGCTTCCTCAAGCGGTCTGATCCTCAACCCGCCACGCACGCGTACACGACTCCGAGCGCAGGATCCACCTTCGGCGGCGGCGCGCCTCCTCCGCCCCCCGCCTAAGCAACCAGACCGGCGACGCGCTCCGCCTGCCCGCTGGGGGGTCGGGCGGCGCGCAGCCGCGCCGCGGTGTCTCGCCGCGGTGCCTCGCCTCACCGGCGAATCCGTCGTCGCGTGAGCTTGGCGCCCGCGTCACGGGTGCGGCGCTGATCGGTGACGCGCAGGTCACCCGGCACCCGGCCTGACGACAATCGCCGGATGCCGGACAACGTCTGCCCCAACTGCTGGAACTGGTCGGAGGCCGGGGGGCGCACCACCTGCAAGCGCTGCGGATCGCCGTTGATCCTCCCCGACGGGCGCCGCGTCGATGAGGCTCGCCAGGATCCGCCGCCGCCGCCGCCACCGCCGCCCGCGGCCTTCGGGTATCCGCTGAACCCGGTGGCTCCTGCCGCGGCCGGCTACCGCGGCCCTGCCGTTGCCGTGTACCGGCCGGGCACCGATTGGGTGGCCATCTGCCGCTGGATCACCATCGGATATGGGCTGCTCGTCGCCATCGCGCTGATCGCGGTCGGGCTCCTGCTCCAGCACATCAACGTGCCGATCACCGATCCGAACACCGGACTTACCACGACGCAGACGTTCGACATCGGACCCGCCTTCGCGTTCACGGCGGTGCTCGTCGGCGGCATCACCGCCCTCTTCGCGTGGCTCACCAAATACACGGCCGCCCGCGTCATCTTCCTGCTCCTCGACGCGCTCGTGGTTCTCAGCGTTTTCTCGGGAGCCGGCGCCAGTGCCCGTGGCGGCGGCTACGGCATCGCCGAGCTGGTGAGCCTTGCCGTCGACGTCGTGTACGGCGCTGCGCTGGCGATGTCGCTGCTCCCCCGGGCCCAACCCGCGTACGGCTGACCGTCTGGCGTCTGGCCGCTACGCGATCAGCGGCAGCTCGGTCTCGCGGTCGTCAGCATGGTGCTCGCTGCGCCAGCGCGGCCAGCGGTGCATTCCCGACAGCGTCGGCGATACTGGCAGCGTGGACGTCCTGTACGGGCGCAATCCCGTCCTCGAGGCGCTCCGCGCGGGTCGTGCGGCACGCAAGCTGGTGATCGCCGCGGGGGTCACGCAGGAGAACCGGCTCGACGAGATCCTGCGCCTGGCACGCGAGCGGAACATCCTCGTGGAGGAGAGCCCGCGACGGCGTCTCGATGACATCTCTCATACTGAGCACCACCAGGGGGTGGCCGGATATTTCCATGGTCGCGCCCCGCTGGCGCTCGAGGACCTCCTTGCGGAGTCGCGGCCGCCCCAGCTCATCGTCGTCCTCGACGGCATCCAGGACCCGCAGAACCTCGGGGCGATCACGCGCACGGCGGATGCCGTCGGCGCCGACGGCATGGTGCTGCCGCGCCACCGCGCCACCGGCGTCACCGCGGCGGCGGCCAAGGCGTCCGCAGGCGCGACCGAGCACGTTCCTGTCGTCATTGTCACGAACCTGGTGCAGGCGCTCGAGCACATGCAGGCCGCGGGGCTGTGGGTGGTGGGCCTCGCGGCCGACGGTGAGACACGGTACGACGCCTTCGACTTCACGGTGCCTGTGGCCATCGTGGTGGGAGCGGAGGGGGAGGGGATGCGCTCGCTCACCCGCCGCCACTGCGATGCCGTCGTCTCCCTGCCGCTGGCCGGCCGGGTATCGTCGCTCAATGCCGGTGCCGCCGCCGCGGTGCTGCTGTACGAGGTGGCGCGCCAGCGCGGCTTCGCACGGCGAGGCTGACGGATGAGCGGCGAGCTCGTCGTCGACGGCTACAACATCATCCACGCGTGGCCAGAGCTGTCCCCGCTCATCAAGGCGGGCGAGGTCGAGGCGGCACGACGCCGGCTGATCGGCATGCTCGGGGAGTACTCAGCGGCAAGCGGTGAGCGTGTGACCGTGGTGTTCGACGCACACGGACGAACTCGCGACCAGGGCGGCGGCGAGAGCACCGACGGCGTCACGGTGATCTTCGGGAGCACCACGCAGACTGCCGACCACGTCATCGAGCGCCGCGTTGCCATCGCCGCGCGCCGCGGCGATGCCAGGTCGGTGACCGTCAGCACCGGGGACAGGCTGCAGCGGGAGATGGTCATGGCCATGGGCGCGGCCGTTATCGGTGCCGAGGCCCTGCGGCGGGTGGTGCTTGGGGTGAAAGCCGACGTCGACGAGCACAGTGTGCGTCGCCGCCGCGAAGCCGGCTTCGCCAACCGGCTCGAGGACCGCCTCGACCCGCAGGTGCGCGGCCGTCTCGACGAGCTGCGCAGGCCGCCACGCCCGGCCACCGACGCGGACGGCCAGCAAGCGGAGCCGCCGCAGACGTGAGCGCGGTGCGACGGCGGGTGCACTAACGCCGCGCTGGAGCTAGGCTGCCTCAGCGCGCTGAGCGCGAACCTCACGGGCCGAGATGTGCGACGGTTGAATGCGCAGGAAGCGCGCGACAGAATCTGGCAGATACCAGTTCCAGTCTCCGAACAACGACACCAGCGCGGGGACCAGCAACATTCGCACGACGGTGGCGTCGAGAAGAATGCCGAAAGCGAGGCCGGTGGCAAACACTTTGACGAGGGTTTCGGGTCCGCTCGAGAGCGAGAGAAACGCAAGGAACAGGACGAGCGCTGCCGAGGTCACGAGCCGTCCTGTCCGTCCCAGACCTGCGATCACTGCATCGTCGGTGGAACCGGTGACGTCGTACTCCTCACGCATGCGCGCCAGAATGAAGACCTCGTAGTCCATCGAGAGGCCAAACAGGAAGGCGAAGGTCATGATCGGGATAAAGAAGTCGATGGAACCGGTCGGTGCAATTCCGTAGACCGCCTTCGATCCGTACCCATCCTGCCAGAACAACACCAAACCGCCAAACGTGGCTGAAACCGATGCAAAGTTCAAGACAATGGCCTTGAGCGGCAGGAGCAGCGACCGGAAGGTGCGGACGAGAAGAACAAACGTCACCAGGACGATCAACAAGAGCAGGAGCGGGAGATTCCCGTATACGCCGCTCAAGACATCGAGCTCCAGCGCGCCCACGCCACTAACCCCGATGATGCCCGGCGCGCCAGCGACGGCGGTTTGGACATCCCGCACGACCTGCACGGTGGCGCCGTTGTATGTCTCCTGGCGTGGAATCGCGATCACGAGCGTCGTGCCCGCTGCAGTCGCCACCTCGCCAGTCGGCGCAAACGCTGTGACGATGTCGTTGACGCCTCGAATTCGCGTTGCCACCGACCCCGCGACAGACGTCTGCGTATCCACGATGATGGGGGTCAACACACCGTGCGGGACGCCGCTCGAGTCGAGCGCGTGCCACGCGTCGTACGTGGGTCCCGACTTGCTGAGGGAGTCGGACTTTGCCGCCGCAATCGAGAGATTGAGAAACTGAACAACCAGCAGAGCGAGAATCGCCACCGCTGCACCGGCCGCAAGCCAGCGGTGGCGTACGACCCCCTTGCCCCAACTCGTCCAGAAGCGGCTCGCCACATTCTCGTGGCGTATGCGAGGCCAATCGATTCGAGGGCCGATACCTCCGAGAATGGCGGGCAACATGGTGGTTGCCACGGCGACACTCACCAATGGGATCAACATGCCGCCGTAGCCGACCGACCGCAGGAACGGAACCGGCAGGACCACCAGGGCCACCAATCCGACGGCGACGGCCAATCCGCTGAAAACGACGGCGCGACCGGCGGTCTGCATCGAGACGACCACAGCGTCGTGGTTGGACAGGCCGTGGGCTCGTTCCTCACGCCAGCGCGTAACAATGATCAGGGCATAGTCGATCGCGACACCGAGGCCGATGAGGCCAACCACGAATTGGACGATGTACGACACGTCACTGAAGTAGGTGATTCCCAGTAGGACGAGAAAGGTGGTGAGAATCGCCACGGCTGCAACCAGCAACGGCACCAGGGCGAGGAACGATGCAAAGACGAAGAGCAGAACGCCAAGTGCACCCACCCCGCCGATGAGTGTTTCTGCGAGCAATCCAGGACTGGTGTCGGCAGTGCCACCGGTAGCGAGTGCGTCAATGCCACTCACCGTTGCGCTGGTGGTGGGGGGGGTGTTTGCGGTGAGCGCCGTTTGCAGGCGAGTGATGAGTTGATTCCCGATTGCCGTTGGCTGCGGAATGAACGCATAGGCGAATGCGCTGCGCCCGTCGCGAGTCTCGAAGATGGGATCACCCGTCTGAGCGTGGCCGATGATGCGGGCCGTCGGCACTGCTGACTGGACGGCCGCGAAGGCGGCATCCGTCCGGTCGACGTTGACGCTCTGGCCTGCCTGAGCGGTGATCACCAGCAGGTACGGGGCGATGTCGGCGGCGGTCCCGTAGGCGTGCAACACCTTGGCTGCAGTCTCAGACCCGGGTTGACCGGGCAGCGAGAAGTCGGCCGACATCCGGTTGACTGCGGCCCCCGCGCCAAACAGCCCCGCGATGAACAGAGCCGCCCATCCCAGCAGGATGAGCTTGCGATGTCGGAGCACGAGGCGGGCGAAAGCGGTCAATCGAGATCCTCCTGGGACCGGGAGTCAAGTGGGTTGAGGGCTGCTCGTGTACGCGGACCGGCACCGCAGAAGATCCCCTCGATTGCGTCGGGGGGTGCAACGTCCGAAGGTCTTACGACCTGCCCGTCATTGACCAACGGCTTGTCGATCTCCTCGAGCTCCAGGGCATCGGGATCGGCGACACGCAAGTCT
>CATPAP010000014.1 GCA_955651875.1 Candidatus Dormiibacterota bacterium | reverse complement strand
TGGCCGCAGTGCACGACCACCTGGTCGCCGACGCGCACGTTGCCGACGCCCTCGCCGACCGCGTACACAACCCCGGACGCGTCGCTGCCGCCGATGTGGAATTCCTCGGTCGCTCCCGCCTTCCTGCGCGCCGCGATGACGTCGACCGGCCGGCCCAGGGCAGCCCACACGTTGTTGTAGTTGACCCCGGCCGCCATCACGTAGACGAGCGCCTCACCCGGTCCGGGCGACGGAGTGGCAACCTCCTCGAGCGCGAACGCGGCCCTGGGGTCGCCGTAGCGATCCGGCCGGATCACCTGCGCAAGCATGCTGGCGGGGACCTCGCCGATCGGCGGGTGCGCGGTCAGCCTGCCTCGGTTGGTGCGTGATGGCGCGCCCGGGTTCACCTCGGTCACGTTCTCCCTGCCCGGCGGACTTGCCCGGTGGACAGGCACCTTACACGGGCGGCCCAGCGAGAGCGTCGTCGCTGATCGCGGGGATGACGTCGGTCGCCTTGGCGCGGTGGTTCCACACCTCTGGGAATGCCATCGACGCGATCGCCAGCCCCGCGAGGCAGAGCACGCCTCCCGACACCACCGAGATCCGCGGGGAGGTGACGCCCGCCACCACCCCTGCCTCCAGATCGCCTAGGAAGGGTCCACCGACGACCACCATGAAGTAGGTCGCGGTGAGACGCCCGCGAAGCTCGTCGGGCGTCAGCGTCTGCATGATGGTGCTGCGACAGACGGCGCTGACCGCGTCGGCGGCACCGGCCACCGCGAGCAGGACGAGCCCGACCCACAGGGCGCCGGCGAACCCGAAGGCGATGATCGCCAGGCCCCATAGCGCGATTGCCACCACCACCACGCGGCCGAGCCGGGTGGAGCGGGAGAGCCAGCCGCTGCTCAGCGCCGCGATCACTGCGCCGACACCCAGCGCCGCGTAGAGGTACCCCAGACCCTGCGCATCGGTCGCGAAGGTGGTCGCCGCGAGCACCGGGAACACCGCGCGAGGGAAGCCGAAGATCATCGCGCAGAGGTCCATGACGAAGGTGCCGAGGATGACCCGGCGTCGCCGGATGAAGGCGAAACCCCGCCGTATGGCCGCGACCGCGGATTCCTGGGCCTGTGCCGATGGGCGCTGCGGCGGCAGCAACCAGACGGCCAGCAAAGCCGCCGTGAAGCTGGCGACATCGACGAGGTAGGCGCCTGCGAGTCCGAGGTGGGCGATCACCACGCCGCCGAGGGCAGGCCCGGCGACAAGGGCGGTCTGGAACATGGCGATGTTGATGGACAGCGCCCCCGGGAGCCGTTCCTTCGATACCAGGTTGGGCACGATGGCGGTGCGTGTCGGTGCGTCCATGGCGGATATGGCCGCCGCGACCGCGACGATGGCGAACACGAAGACGACCGGAGGATGCTCGAGCGCCCCGATCAGCAGCGCCAGCGAGCAGAGGCCGAGGAGCGCCTGGGTGAGCAGCAGCAGGCGGCGCCGGTCGAAGCGGTCGGCGAGGCCGCCGGCGAGCAGCGAGACGCCGATCAGCGGGATCACCTGGGCCAGTCCGAGCAGCCCGACGAGCACCGGCGAGCCGGTCATTCGATAGACCTGATAGGGGACCGCCACCACGGTGATCTGCCGGCCTACCAGCGACACCAGCTGGCCGGCCGTGAGCTGCCGGAACGGCTTCGACTCCCGCAGCGCCCCGACGTCGACGGCGACCCCGGTCAGGGCCCCGGACAGGCGACGGGCGGCGCTGGGCATCGCGACAGGATATGTGCGCGGTGGGGGGCGCGCCGGATCAGCGGGCGGTCGCCCACCTCACCCAGATGGAGCGGTTCCAGCCGGGCACTCGTGCACCACCCGCCGGTTCCGTGGCGTCGGCGCTCACCCCGAGATTGCTTCCACGATCTCTGAGCGCAGACCGGGGTACTTGGCGAGGAAGTCGCGACGCTCGGCGCGGAGCCGCTCGACGATGGCCGAGTACTCGTCGCTGCGGCCGGTGCGCTCGTAGAGGCGGCGAGGCTGGAGGATCTCCAGGTCGTCGATGCCGGGCAGAGAGCGCGCGACCTCGTATCCGAAGTCGGGATCGCGCGCCCACTCGATGGTGCCCTCGGCGATCGCCTTCACGACCGCGCTCGAGTACGGGATGGTCACCTTCTTGCTCTGCTCATTGTCGGGCGGACCGCCGACGCGGCCGGTGTTGAGCAGGAACACCTCAAAGCCGCAGCTGTCGAGCAGCTCGAGGAAGCGGTTGCCCTGCTGCTCGTGGCGCAGGGGGAAAAAGGGGTTGGTTCCAGGCACGCGAAGGAATCTGCCGGCCTCCTCCTTGCCGCCCGCCGATGTTCCCTGGGTCTCGCCGAGCATGAAGTACGCCGCAGCCTGTGCGCGGTCGAGCCGGGCGACCGCCGGGATGATGTTCTCGTTGCGGTTGAGGATGAGCAGCTGGTTGACGCGGGTGACGTCGCGCGCGTCGCGGTGCCAGCCGAGCGCCGCCATCCGGAACACGGCACGACCGTTCTGCGTGTAGTCGGTGTCGAGGAAGTCCACCTTGCCGTCCGGCGCCATCGAGACGTTCTCGAGGTATGCCTCCGGCTTGCAGACGGCACCGTGGATGGTGGGCTCGTCCTCGGCGTCGAGCGCGAAGGTCTTGGCGAAACAGCCGTTTTCCGTGGCCACGATACGGCCGCCCGGGTAGAGCCCGACGAAGTCGTCCTGGACGGGCTTGGACTCGTTCTGGCGGGTGAAGGTGGTCGTCGTCTTCCCGGTTCCGGACAGCCCGACGATGAGCATCGACTGCTCGCCGCGCGGGGTCGGGATCACCTTGCAACCGGCGTGCAACGAGAGCGCACCCTGGTCGAAGGTGAGCTTGTTCCACATGCGAAGGCCGCCCTTCTTCGACTCACCGAAGTAGTCGCTGTTGAGGACTCTGGTGACGCCGTGGTCGAGGTCGACGGCGATGAGCCGGTCGTCCGGGTAGCCCGGCGCCTCAAGCGATGGTGTGTAGATGATCGTCAGCTCGGGATCCCAATCCTCGCCGCCGCTACCCTCGTTGTCGAAGTACAGCCACCGCTGCATGCCGGCGATGTTCGCGAAGGCCGTCTCGATGAAGAGGCGGGCGCGGACGCGGTACTCGGGGTCGTTGCCGATGTAGCCGTCGACGACGACCATGTCACGGTCGCGGATGTACTTGTCCTGGAGCTCGGCTACGTGGCGGCCGACTTCCCGCGAGAGGGTCTGGTCGGTGTGCTCTTGGGGGGAGTCCGTGATGATGTACGTGCTGCTCTTGCTTCGCGACACCACCTTGGTCTGCACGTTGTAGTTGTTGAACTCGGTCAACCTGGCGTTGGGCATCTGCGCGGTCAGCTCGCGCAGCTCCTCGGGGCTCGGGTTCCAGCGGATCGAGCGAGCCTGTCGGACGGCGGCACGCCGGGCCTTCATAACGTCGGTCATGACTCCTTCACGTCCCCTGACCACGCAGCCCTTTGTGGCGCAGCGGGCAACGGATGTCGGCCGGGTGGTTAACGATCGGCCAGCATACCAGAGCGGATCCGCGGCCCCGGCCGTCCGGTGACTTTGTTCACACGACCAGTGCGACAGCCCGCCCCGGGTTGTACGCTCATCCCATGACCCAGACCGCAAGCATCGCATCGCCCGACACCGACACCCGCCGCGAGACCTCGTGGGTCTGGTACGAGGGCAGGGTGTGCCAGTACAGCGAGGCCAAGGTGGGTCTCCTCACCCACGGGCTCAACTACGGCACCGGTGTATTCGAGGGCATTCGCGCCTACTGGAGCGCGGAGCGCGAGCAGCTCTACACGCTGCGCATGCCCGAGCACTACGAGCGCATGCGCTGCAATGCCCGCATGCTCCAGATGGAGCTGCCGCTGCCGACATCCGAGCTGTGCGCCATCACCAACGACCTCCTCCGTCGCAACCGGTACCGCGAAGACGTGTACGTTCGGCCG
>CATPAP010000013.1 GCA_955651875.1 Candidatus Dormiibacterota bacterium | reverse complement strand
TCATGGGAACAGCCCGCCGTTGACGGTATAGACCGCGCCCGTGATGTACGAGGACTCGTCATCGAGGAGAAAGCGAACCACCCTGGCGACCTCGTCAGGGCGTCCGAGGCGGCGAACCGGTACCTTGTCGATGATGCCTTTGAGGATCTCCTCGGGGATGGCGCTCACCATGTCCGTCCCGATGAAACCCGGTGCCACACAGTTGACAGTGATGCCTTTGCGCGCCGTCTCCAGAGCCAAGCTCTGGCTGAGCCCGAAGAGAGCGGCCTTCGAGGCCGCGTAGTTGGCCTGGCCGACACTGCCGGTCTGGCCGATCACCGAGCTGATGTTGACGATCCGGCCGCTGCCCCGCTCCAGCATGTGATCGAGCACCGACTTGATCATGTAGAACGCCCCGGAGATGTTGATCCTCATCACCGCGTGCCAGTCGTCGACGCTCATCCGCCGCACCGTCTTGTCTTGGGTGAGCCCGGCGTTGTTGACCAGGAAGTCGATTCGTCCGCGGGCAGCCAGGACCTCCTCGATGACTCGGTCGCAGTCGCCGGGAACGCCGACGTTGCCCTGGTGGACAGACACCGACCCTCCCGACGCGGTCAGCTGGTCGCAGACCTGGGCCGCCGTGTCGGCATCGCGGTTGTAGCCGGCGGCGACGTGAGCGCCGAGGCCCACCAGCTCAGTGGTGATGGCCGCTCCGATCCCTCGAGTGCCGCCCGTGACCACGGCGACGCGGCCCTCGAATAGGCGTGGCGCCACCACCTGCCGCGCCGGAGACTCCGCGGTGGTCATGTAAGCTCCCCGGCCCGGCGGCTGGGATCGGGTCGAGCGGCACGATGACGCTGACAAGGAACGAAGGCAGGCATGGTGCTCCTCCACCGCTAGTTCGGCGATGCCGGTGCCCGGCATCACGATCGAGCCAACCGGAGCGGGACGGAATCGTGATCCTGATGGTAACGGCGAGCGCCGTTGGGGCGGCGCCCACGAATACAGTGAACCCCGGTCGAGTTTAAGGCAAGGGCCAATGGTCGTCTCTTCGTGGCGAGGACGAAGTGGCTGAAGTCAGGACCTTCGGCGGGCCAGCAGGTGACCAGTGGCTCTACAGGCGGGGTACACGTGCCCCAAGATGGTTACACGGGGCCAATGCCTCCGCCAACTTCAGCGAGGTGTGACCATGAGAGCTGCTGTCGTCAAGGAGTTCAAGCATCCGGTCGTCATCGAGGACCGTCCGATTCCGGTCGCGGGGGCAGGCGAGATCGTCGTCCAGATGGAAGCCTCGGGCCTCTGTCACACTGACATTCACGCCGCCCATGGTGACTGGCCGGTCAAGCCCACCCCGCCCTTTGTCCCCGGGCACGAGGGGGTGGGGATGGTCACCAATATTGGGGCCGGGGTGACACGAGTCAGCGAGGGCGACCGGGTCGCGCTCCCATGGCTCGGCTACGCCTGCGGCACCTGCGAGTACTGCACCTCCGGCTACGAGACCCTCTGCGAGAGCCAGCAGATGACCGGCTATTCGATCGACGGGACGCACGCGGAGTACGCCAAGGCGAACGCCGCCTATGTGGGCATTGTCCCCAAGGGGATCGATCCCTTCGATGCGGCGCCGCTCACCTGCGCTGGAGTGACCACCTACAAAGCGGTCAAGGTTTCTCAGGCACGATCCTCTGATCTGGTCGCTGTCTTTGGCATCGGTGGCCTCGGGCACCTTGCGGTGCAGTACGCGAAGATCGCCGGCGCCACCGTGGTCGCGGTCGACGTGACGGACGACAAGCTGGCCATGGCCAAAGACCTCGGCGCCGACTACACAGTGAACGCTGCGCACGAGGACCCGGTTGCGGCAATCAAGCGCCTGGGTGGAGCCGACGCCGCGATTGCGTTGGCCGTGTCACCCCGATCATTCGAACAGGCCTACGGGTCACTCCGCCGACGCGGTACGTTGGTCTTCGTCGCGCTGCCGGCAGACGGCACGGTGAGCCTGCCGATCTTCGAGACAGTCCTCAACGGCATCACCATCGTCGGCTCGATTGTGGGGACGCGCAAGGATCTCAGCGAGGTCTTCGAGTTGCACGCCCTCGGCAATACGAAGGTGGTCCGCGAGACGAGGCCGCTTGCCTCCATCAACGAATCCATTGACGACATCATGCACGGGCGCACGTCGGCGCGGATCGTGTTTGACATCAAGGGCGCCCGAGCAACGGAGTACCCGGCTGTCCGCGAGGCGGTGGGCGCCGCCGGCTGAGGCCGCCCCGACGCTGAGCCTACACCGCGCGCAGCGGCCGATAGACCGGCTGCCACATGGCCTCGTGCACCTGCTGCTGCACGTCGCCCAGCTTGGCGCGCGACAGGCCCTCGGCGGCTGCGGCCTGCGCGACGGCGACCGCGACGGTCGCGGAGACGGATCGGAGATCCTCCACCTGGGGCAGCAGTGAGGCACCCGGGTGGCCGACATCGACCATGCCGGCAATCGCCTTGGCGGCTGCGGCGAACATCCCATCGCTGATCGAGCGCGCCCTCGACACGATCGTCCCCAGGCCAATGCCCGGAAAGAGCAGCGCGTTGTTCGCCTGCGCGATCACGTAGGTCGAGCCCCGGTACGTCACCGGCGCAAACGGGCTCCCGGTGGCGAGCAGCGCCCGGCCGTCCGTCCATTCGAGCAGGTCCGCTGGGACCGCCTCCGAGAGGTGCGTGGGGTTGGACATGGGGAAGATCACCGGACGGTCCGCGTGCGCAGCCATCTCTCGCACCACCTTCTCATTGAACGCGCCCGGGATGGTGGACGTACCGATCAGCATCGTGGGGCGAACGCGGCGAACCACCTCCAGCAAGCCCACCTCCGGGGTGCCCTGGCCTCGCTTCCAATCCTCCACCTCCGCCGCCGGCCTGGCGATCGGGACCTGGAAGTCGCGCAAGGAGGCGGCCATCGTGTCAATGAGCAGGCCGTGCCGGCCGACACACCAGAAACGCCCCGTCGCCTCCGCCATGGACAGGCCGTCGCGCACCATCGCGTCTCTCACCTGATCGACGATGCCCACACCCGCGGTGCCCGGGCCGTAGATCACGACGCGCTGGTCACGAAGCGGAACATCTGATGCCCGCACGGCGGAAAGCACGGCTGCGAGCGCCGTCGCACCGGTGCCCTGGATGTCGTCGTTGAAGGTGCATGCCCGTTCGCGGTATTTCGTCAGGATGCGGCGGGCATTACTCGGTCCGAAGTCCTCCCAGTGCAGGATGGCATGCGGGAACAGCCTGGTCGCAGTGGTGACGTACTCGTCGATGAAGGCGTCGTATTCAGCACCCCGGATGCGCGTACGCCGATACCCTAGATACATCGGGTCGTTGAGCAGCGTCTCGCGGTTGGTGCCGACGTCGAGCATGACCGGGATCGCGCGCATCGGATTTACCCCAGCCGCAGCCGTGTACACCGCGAGCTTACCGACCGCGATGTCGATCCCCCCAACGCCCCAGTCACCGATGCCGAGGATGGCCTCGCCGTCGGTGGCAACGATGAGGTCGATGTCGTCTGGGTCGGCGCCGAAGTTGGCGAGCGCCTCTGCAATGCCGGCGGGATTGTCGATCGAGAGGTACACGCCGCGCGGGCGCTGGTACTGATGGCTGTACCGTGCGATTGCGTCACCGACTGTCGGTGTGTAGATGATCGGCAGCATCTCTGGCAGGTGCTGCGACAGCACTGCATAGAAGAGGACTTCGTTGCGGTCGTGCAGCGCCGTGAGGTAGGTGTGCTTGGCCAGGTCGTCGGGCTCGGCGCTGTATTGCGCGAAGACGCGCCCGGCCTGCTCTTCGAGCGTCTTGATCGCCGG
>CATPAP010000012.1 GCA_955651875.1 Candidatus Dormiibacterota bacterium | reverse complement strand
GCAGCGCTTCACCTCGCCGATCAGGCCGGGAAGGGAGAGGCATCCCTCGAGGCCGGTCTGCTCGCCCTCGCACCGCACCATCTCGGGGTTGGCGAGCTGGTAGACCTGGTTGTCGACCTTGAGCACGACGACGCGCAGCGGCACAGCGACCTGGGGGGCGGCGAGCCCGGCGCCGTGGGCGCCGACCATGGTCTCGACCATGTCGTCCATGAGCTTCCGGATGCTGTCGTCGACACGCGGAACCCGTGTCGCCCTGGTGACGAGGACGGGGTCCTCGTCAGCGGCGAGAACGATGGGGAGCAGCGCCACGGGTCACCTCACGTTCCTGGGTCGACATCGATGCTCCAGCCACGCCCTCGGGGCAGGAGCGGGAATGCCCTCTCGATCACCTCGCCCCGCACCGTGAACTGCCAGCGGTACTCGCCGCGAAGGCGGTGGAGAAAGGCGGGAGTCGGCCCGAGGACGTCGAGGCCCGATCCGGCGCCGAGTTTACCAGACACCTCCGCGACCGCCTGTCGCGCAGCCGCCTCGGCGCGCGCGTCCTGCTGGTGGTTGACGGTGCACAGAACCATGCGCGAGTAGGGCGGAAAATGCAACGCGCGACGCACGCGGATCTCCTCGCGTGCGAATCCCAGGTAATCGTGTGTGGTGGCATGGCGTACCGCATAGTGCTGCGGGCTGTACGTTTGCAGGAGCACCCGCGCAGGCTCGTCGCCGCGCCCCGCGCGTCCGGCCACCTGGGTGAGCAGGGAGAAGGTCGACTCGCCACTGCGGTAGTCGGGAAAGTGCAGCGCCACGTCGGCGTTCACGATGCCGACCAGCCGCACATTGCCGAGGTCCCACCCCTTGGCCACCATCTGCGTCCCGATCAGGCAGTCGGCGTCGTGGCGGGCGAAGCGGTCATAGATGCTGAAGTACGCGTCCCGGCTGGCGGTGGTATCACGGTCCATGCGCAGCAGGCGCAGGCTGGGGAAGCGTTGGTGCACCTCGACCTCGAGGCGCTCGGTGCCCATGCCCAGCCCGCGGATGGCTGCCGACCCGCAGCTGGGGCAGATGTCGGGCAGTGGTCGCGAGCGGCCACAGTAGTGGCAGTCGCAGCGGCGCCGCTGAGCGTGGTACACGAGGGAGACGCTGCAACTGTCACAGCTCACCGCCTCGCCGCACGCCCGGCACACCACCACAGTCGCAGTGCCGCGGCGGTTGAGAAAGAGGATCGACTGGCCACCGCCCTCGTGACACTCGCGCAGCGCGCGGTCGAGGTCGAGGGACAGCGGGCTGCGGTTGCCCGCACGCAGCTCCTCGCGCAGGTCGACGACCTCGATCGGCGGCAGCGGCCGACCGGTGATCCGCTCGCTCAGGGTGACGAGTTCGAATCCGCCAGTGTGCGCCGCGTAGTACGTCTCCACCCGCGGAGTGGCACTGCCGAGCAGAACGGGGACATCCTCGAGGCGGCCGCGCTCCATGGCGACGTCGACCGCGTGGTAGCGGGGGATGCGGTCCTGTTTGTAGGCGCTGGCGTCCTCCTCGTCGACGACGATGATGCCGAGGCGCGGCAACGGAGCGAACACCGCGCTCCGCGACCCCACCACCACGTCGAGCTCGCCCTCACGGATGCGCCGCCACTCGCGCGCCCGCTCAGAGTCCGTGAGGGCCGAGTGGAGAACGGCAATGCGGCCGGGGAAACGCGCGGCGAAACGCCGGATCGTCTGCGGCGTCAGCGCGATCTCCGGCACCATGACGATCGCCTGGCGGCCCGCGGCCAGCGCTGCGGCGATGGCGACGAGGTACACCTCCGTCTTGCCGGCGCCGGTGACTCCGTGGAGGAGGACGCGTCGGTGGCGGCGCGACGCCACCGCCTCGAGCATGGGCTCGGCGGCAGCCTGCTGCGCCACGGTGAGCGCCGGGGCAGCCTCGGCGACGGCGTCGTGGCCGGCCCGCGCTGCCTCGACCGCCGCCGACGTGGTGCGTGGCCCTCGCTTGCGCCCTCCTGGCCGGGCGGCACGCACGCCCTTGGGCAGCATGGCGCGGATGACCTCGCCGATCGGCGCGCAGTAGCGGGCTGCGATCCAACGGGCGAGTTGCAGTGCCGCGTCATCGAGGATCGGCCGCTCGTCGAGGACCGCGGAGAGCGCTCGTGCCTCACCTCCGGCGAAAGCGTCGTCGTCTCCCAGGACGTACCCGATCACCTCGCGCGCCCCGAAGGGCGCCATGACCCGGGCACCGGGCACCGCGAGGGGCGCGAGGTGTTGAGGGACAACGTACGTGTACGTGTCCTTGGGGAGGATCGCCCCCGTGTCCGGCACGACGGCCACGTGGCGCTGGCCGGCGGCCATGAAGGCGGGCGGTTCGATGGTCTCGATGCTCTGCGCCGTCACAGCCCGAGTCTGGCAGCAGCGCCGTCCCGAGGGACGGTAGCGCGACGAGCGCGGCCGCGCGCAGTGTTAGATCGGCTCGGCGCCTTGGTCAGGGGAGAACGGGCAAGCGTTACCGTCGCCGAGAGCGACCGCGGTGGCCACCTTGGTGGAGGAGTATCGTCCGTACTCCACATGTGTCCCGACTCCGGGACGGGAGGTGCTTGGTCATGGGCCGAGTTATGGCGGACTGCCGCAGGTTCGAGAGTGACAGCAACTGCTCGCTGACGATCATCGGCGACGAGGATGAGGTGGTGAACGCAGCAAGCGACCACGCCGCGAGCGTCCACGGGCATGAGAACACGGCAGAGCTGAAGTCGCAGCTGCGGGGAATGCTCGAGCCCGAGGCGTCGTACCAGCAGGGTGCGCGGGTGGCCGAACCCTTCCCCGCCTAGGGCGCGCACAGACTCGCTCTGGGTCCGCTTCAGCGCAGTCGCCTTTTGATGATGTCGAGCAGTGCGGCTGCGACCCGGGGCTTGGCACGCTGAGAGATGTGGCCCACGACGCCGCCGGCGTCGTAGACGGTCACCTCATTGTCGTCGCTGGCCATACCGATGTCGGCACGCGAGACATCGTTGAGCACGATGAGGTCGAGCCGTTTGTGTGCGAGCTTGGCCATCGCGTTGGCCTCGAGGTCGTCGGTCTCGGCTGCGAAACCGACGACCATGAGGCCGTCGCGCACCGGATCGGTCGCGAGAGATCGCAGGATGTCGACCGTGGGGAGGAGCTCGAGCGTCAGCGCATCGCGCTTCTTCAGCTTGCGCTGCGCGACCTCCGCGACACGGTAGTCCGCCACCGCCGCGGCCATGATGAGGACCGCCGACCCGGGCAGCGCAGCGCGCACAGCCGCGTTCATCTCCTCTGCTGTGTCGACGGCGACAACCTGGATACGCCTGTCGTCGGGCGCCGCGACGGTGGTGATCAGGGTGACGCTGGCCCCGAGTTCGGCCGCGGCAAGGGCGAGGGCGTTGCCCATCCTCCCAGTGCTGCGGTTGCCGAGATAGCGGACCGGATCGATTGGTTCGCGGGTGCCACCCGCGGTGATGACCACCGCGCGGCCGGCGAGCGCCAAGGCTTGAGATGACATCGCGGGCTCGACTCTGCCATGTCCGCGTGGTACCGCGGTCAGCCCGCCGTCAGCCGGGCCAAGGTCGCGTCGACGACGACGGTGACGTCCGCCATGCGCCCCTCGCCTTCACCGCCGCTGGCAAGACGACCGCTCACCGGCCCGATGAACCCGACCCCGCGCGAGCGCAGCAGCTCGACGTTGGCGCGGGTCGCAGGGTGTTCCCACATGGCCGTCTCCATCGCGGGTGCGACGAGCAACGGCGCACGCGTCGCCAGCAGAGCAGTCGTCACGGCGTCGTCCGCGAGGCCATGGGCGAGGCGGGCGATCAGGCTCGCCGACGCAGCCACCGCGATATGCACATCGGCCCAGGCGCCGAGATCGATGTGGCCCATCCCGTGGCCGGCGGATTCACGCTGCCAGACATCCTCGAGCACGGGGTGACCGCTGAGGCTCTGCAGGGTGGTCGCAGTGATGAAGCGCGCCGCGCCGGCTGTCATGGCGACGCGAACCTCGCAGTCGTGCTGCCGCAACGCAGTGATGACGTCGCATGCCTTGTACGCGGCGACGCTGCCTGAGACGTGCACCGCCACGCGGCGCTGCGCTGCCGCGCTCATCCCGGAATCGCCGCGCGGCGGCTGCGCACGATGTCGAGGATCTCCTCGGCAGCTCGGAACACGTCGTCGTTCACCACGCGGTGATCGTACGCCGCGCCGTCCGCCAGCTCGGCAACGGCATTGTTGAAGCGGAGTTCCAGCGAGGCCTCGTCCTCGGTGTCGCGCGCCACCAGGCGGCGGCGCAGCTCCTCCTCCGACGGCGGCAGCAGGAAGATGAAGACAGCCCCCGCGACGCGGGGACGGATCCAGGAGGCTCCCTGCACGTCGATCTTCAGAACGATGTCCTCGCCACGATCGAGCGCCTCCTTGATGCGCGCCTCCGAGGTGCCGTAGCAGTGGCCGTGCACGTCCGCCCACTCGAGGAACTCGCCGCGTTCAGCCATGGCCCTGAAGGTGGCCTCGTCGATGAAGGAGTACGCGACGCCGTCCTCCTCACCGGGTCTCGGTTGTCTCGTCGTGTACGACACGCTGTAGCGCAGCGACGGGTCGAGCCGGCGCAGCTCATGGAGCACGGTGTCCTTGCCGACGCCGCTGGGTCCGGAGAGGACGATGAGCCGGCCTGGTGGTGCGGTCACTCGCGGTGTTCGAGCCATCACGACATCTCCGCGGCGGCAAGTGCCGCGACAAGGTCCGGCGGCAGCGGTGACTCGAAGTCGCGTCGCCGTCCGTCGTCAGGGTGCAGGAAGGTGAGCCGGTGCGCATGCAGCGCCGGGCGTGCGCAGACCCCCTCCCCGCGTCGGCCGTAGATAGCATCCCCCACGATCGGGTGACCGATCGACGCCAGGTGCACGCGGATCTGGTGAGTCCGGCCGGTGAGCAGGCGCACCTCGAGCCGCGTGTATCTATGCATGCGCTGGGCCACGGCGAAATCGGTGACGGCCACGCGGCCGCCGTCCACGACCGACATGCGCTGGCGATGCCCG
>CATPAP010000011.1 GCA_955651875.1 Candidatus Dormiibacterota bacterium | reverse complement strand
GCCCAACTGGACCCCGCTCACCGCCCGACTGTTCAACGACGTCCGCTACCCGACCACGATGGGCACCGCGGTCGCCGGCGACCGCAGCCGCGTCAGACGCGACGGATGAGTCGCGTTCCATCGCCTCTCGAGTCCGGCGCACCAGGGCGTGCAGCGGGCGGTCGCGGAGCGCCTGCTCCATCTGACGGAGCATCGAGTACAGGTTCTTCATCGCCTTGACCACGTCGCCGATATCGTTGGCTGCCGGAGTCTCGATCTCAAAGAGCGGCGTTCCCGATGCCCATTGATGGGCGGCGTTGATGTAGTCGACTGAGAGCGGGCGGAGCGTTTGCAGACCGTGCTCGCGCTCGAGCGCGCCGAGCCTCTGCAGTGAGCCCCGCAGGTGGCGATAAGCGAGCTCGACCCGTGGGGTGGGGAAGCTGCGGCGCGACGGTTGAGGCCTGTCGCGACCGCGGTCCTCGGCCACAAGGGTGACCAGCGCGGCCGCCAGCTCTGCGGGTTCGAGCGGATCGAGATGTCCGGCTGCGATCGCGTCCGCGACGAGGAGTGCGTTCTCACCGAAGAGCGAGGCCGCGAGAAGGCCGAGGTCGCTGGGCGTGTCGTTCTCGAGGAACCCTGCATCATGGAGCACGTTGCGCAGCGCACGGAATTCGCGCCGGTAGCGATGCCTCGCCCACTCGAGTTCTGCCTCGCCGCCCTCGAGCGTCTCCTCGATCTCGCGGGACTCGACGCGGTGCGAGCGATGCTCCGAGTAGTACGGGCAGTTTCGACAAGGCGAGTTGTGCAGCCGCTCCTGCTGATGACGGAGGTCACGGCGCATGGCTTCGAAGCGCTGTCCGGGGTCGGCGCCGCGGCCACCGTGGCGGCCGCGGCGCGAGGTGCGCCAGTGCTCGCGCTTGGCGCGGCGCACCGCCGTCTGCAGAACCTCCACGGACTCGCTGAGGCTGAGATGCGTGGTGAGGGTGCGTTCGGTGCAGGGAACCGTGGGGTGGCGGAAGACGCGGCGGCGGAGGTCGGCGAAACGCTCCTCGAGGTTGTGACGCTTCTCGGTCCACTGGTCCGCGCGCTGCACGTTCTGGTACTGGCCGAAGGACTTGTCGAGCAGCTCCTCGGCGCGCTCCAGCGATCGGGTCCGCAGAAGGCCGAGCACCATCGTGTAGGTGGGGGCAAACTTGCTGTCGACGCTCATCTCCCCGCCGATGGCGGCATCGTAGATGTCACGCACGTCCACGTCGGACTCCTTGAGGATGACTCCATGTCCGACGGGGTCGATGCCGCGCCGGCCGGCGCGACCCATGAGTTGGGTGAGCTCACCCGCGGTCAGCGAGTGAAACCCCGTGCCGTCGAACTTCGTGAACGACGACACCACGCAGGCCCGCGCGGGCATGTTGAGACCGAGGGAGAGGGTCTCGGTCGCGAAGACCACCTTGACGAGCCCGTCGATGAACAGCCGTTCCACCGCCTCCTTGGCGGACGGGAGCATGCCGGCGTGATGCATGGCCACACCGTTGCGCAACGCCGCCGCGTCGATGGCCTGGCGGAAGACGCGACGTTCGTCGGCATCCTCGACGTGCTGAATGAGCTCGCCGTAACGCGCGTCGATGGCCTCCTTCTCGGCACGATTGGTGAGGTCGAGGCCATGGACTGCGCAGCGACCGAGCGCCTCGGCGCAACCGCGTCGCGAGAAGATGAAGTAGATGGCCGGCAGCATCGAGCGGGCGCGCAACTCGTCGATGACGTGAAAGAGGTCGTTGTCCGGGGCGCGACGCATGTAGCGGAAGCGCGCCTCGTGCATGGACTCGTTGGCTGCCATGTCGAGGGTGCGGCGAGCCACCTGGCCGTGAGCGTCGAAGAGCGCCTCGAGATGGTTGCTGATCGACAGCCACATCTCCAGGGGGACGGGTCGCTCGGTGCGCACCACGGTTCCGATGTCGCCGCGCAACCCGCCCATCCAGGCGGCCACCTCTTCCACGTTGCTGATCGTGGCGGAGAGCCCGATGAGACGCACGTGCGCTGGGGTCTCGATGATGATCTCCTCCCACACGGTGCCCCGCGGGTGGTCGTCGATGTAGTGCACCTCGTCGAGCACGACGTCGCTCACCCGATCGAGCCGGGCGGGCTCGTCGTAGAGGACGTTGCGCAGGATCTCGGTGGTCATCACCACCAGGGGGGCGCCGTCGTTGAGAGTGTGCTCACCGGTGACCAGCCCGACGTTGGCGGCGCCGTAGCGCGCGGCGAGATCATGGAACTTCTGGTTGCTCAGGGCCTTGAGCGGGGACGTGTAGATCACCCGCGCATGTGGCCGACGCATTCCCGAAGGTGCGAGCAGGCAGCGCCACATGGGGTACTCGGCGACCAGCGTCTTGCCGCTGCTGGTCGGCGCCGACACGAGCACACCGCGCGAGCGCTCGAGCTTGGCGATGGCCTCGCGCTGGAACGGGTCGAGAGGGAACGGCAGTGAGCTCTCGAAGGCGTCGATCAGCTCATCAACCTCGAGCGTCGAATCATTCTGCGGCAGTTGAGGCATGCCTGCATTCTCGGTGAGCGACGCTCCGGACGCGACCGGGTGGCGAGCGCCTTACAGGTGGATCAGCTCGAAGTGCGAGCCGCTGACCACGCCGTCGGCGTCGTTCTCGATGTAGGCGAGAACCTTCTGGCACACTTCGTCGGCGTGGCGCGCGCTGTTGCTCACGCAGGCGACCCCGACGACGGCGGTCTGCCACGTGTCCTGCGCCCCCACCTCCGCGACCGCCACCGCGAAGGTCTGCCGGACGCGGCTGGTGATCGAGCGGATCACCATGCGCTTGTCCTTTAGCGACCGGCTCTCCGGAACCTGGACGGTGACCTGCAGGGTGCCGATGACCAGGGTCGTATCTCCTCCAGGATTGGCCGCGGTCGACGCGGGCACGGCCGCTCGGCCCGCTGCGTGAACTGGTGCCATTCTGCGCGTCCATGACCAGCGAAGCCGCGGTCGCGCCCGGGTGCCTGCGCCCAGCAGCGAGCCGCTGACCCTGGTCGCGCACCTGCTCGCCCAGATCCGCGGGCGGGCGGACCTGCCCGCCCTCTATACGCGGACCGGGGAACGCTGGATCTCCATCACCTGGGGACAGTTCGGGGAGGGGCGCGGCGCATTGCCTCCTTCCTGATCGACGAGGGCATCGGTGTGGGGGACCACGTCGCCATCTGGGCGAACAACAGGGCAGAGTGGCACACCGCCGACGCGGCTGTCCTCATGATCCGGGGCCGGCCCGTGCCGGTCTACCAAACACTGAGCGCCGACCAGGCGCAGTACGTGCTCAATCACTCAGAGGCCAACCGCCGGCGGCAAGAACATCTCGCCGGGGACCATCGAATCCGCGGTGAGCACCCATCGGCTGATCGGGCACGCCGTCGCCATCGGGGACCGGCGCCCCTTCATGAGCGCGCTGCTCACCCTCGATCCCGAGGAGGCCCCCGCGATCGCGCGGGAGCGTGGCTGGCGGCCCGAGGATCTCGAGCAGCTCGCGGCGCACCCCGCCGTGCGCGGGGAGCTGCAGGCGCATGTCGACTCGGTCAACGCCACGCTCAGTGGGGTCGAGCAGGTCAAACGGTTCGCGATCATCGCGCGCGACTTCACGCCGGGCGTGGAGTTGACGCCGACCATGAAGGGGAAGCGCAAGGTGGTGATTGAGAAGTACGCCGATCAGATCGAGGCGCTGTACCAGCGCGACGCCTGATCGGCGTTCACCTCTCAGGCGGCGGCTCTCGCCGCAGCGGGCGCAGCGTCCTCCTGGCTTGACGCACCACGGTGGCGCAGCCGAGGGACGGCGAGCGCAGCAAGCGCGCCTGCGCCGAGGACGGCCGCACCGACCACCGCGGCGGGACGCAGGCCGGCCACGAACAGGGTCGGGCTGGCGTAACCGCCGGCCGCGGTGAAGACCGAGGCAAGGACAGCGATGCCGAGGACGCCGCCCAACTCGCGGATCGCATTGGTGGCGCCGGACGCCTGCCCCGCCTCGCTGGCGCGAACCGACGACAGGACGGCGTTGGCCGCGGGCGCGAACACCAGCGCCATGCCCGTGCCGGCCAGCACGAAGGGTCCGACAAACGACGAGTACGGCGTGCCTGGGGCGAGCACGCCGACCAGCCATGCCAGCGCCGCCGACTGCAGCGCCAGCCCCGAGAACATCAGCGGACGGCTGCCGATGCGGTCCGAGAGAACGCCCGCGATCGGCGCGACGATCATTGGCATGCCCGTCCACGGAAGAGTGCGCAGACCTGCCTGCAGCGGAGAGTAGTGCTGCACGATCTGGAAGAACTGGGCGAGCAGGAAGATCGACCCGAACATCCCGAAGTACATGGCGAGTGACACCGCGTTGGTCGCCGTGAATGCGCGGCTGCGGAAGAAGCGCAGCGGCAGCATGGGGGCCGCCGCTCGCGTCTCCCACCAGCCGAACACAGCCACGAGGCTGGCGCCGCCAACCAACGAGGTGAGCACGGTGGCGCTGGTCCAACCCAGCGCGTTGGCGCGCACCAGCCCGAACACGACGCCGAAGAGACCGCTGCTGGCGAGCACCAGGCCCCGGAGATCGACCCGGCCGGCGAGGCCGCGGCTCTCGATCAGGCGAAGTCGTGCGAGCGGCGCGACCACCAGGCCGATGGGTACGTTGAGCCAGAAGATCCAGTGCCAGGAGATGCCGTTGACGACGGCCCCGCCGATGACCGGTCCCAGCGCCACGCCGAGCCCGCTGATCCCCGACCAGATACCCAGGGCCACGCCGCGGCGCCCGGCGGGAAACGCCTCGGAAAGGAGCGTGAGCGTCAGCGGTGTGACCAGCGCCCCGCCGGCGCCCTGTAGCGCCCTGGCGGCGACGAGCGCCCCGATGCTCGGGGCCAGCGCCGCCGCCGCCGAACCGACCGTGAACACCGCCAGCCCGACGCTGAACATCCTGCGGCGCCCGAAGCGGTCGCCCAGGGCCGCGCCGGTGAGCAGCAGCACCGCGAAGCTGAGGGTGTAGGCGTTGACGGTCCACTCGAGGCTGTCGATGCCGCCACCCAGCTCGCGATGAATGCTGGGCAACGCAGTGGTGACGACGAGGTTGTCGAGGGTGACCATGAAAAGCGCTGCCGAGACCAGCGCCAGAGTCCAGCCGGTGCGTCGCGGGGATGCCATGATCTTGCTCCTTATTGATGAACCGATCACTTGTTCGGGCAAAAATTTTTCCTACGCGGTGGGCGCGACACTGGAGAGCGACGCGTTGAAGAGCGGCGCACAGATCTCCTGGAGACCGAGGGCGGTGGTGACGTTGGCGAGCATGCCGCACGCGAAGAACAGCGACACTCGCAGGGGAGGCGCTCCGGAGAGGCGCACCACCTCGTCGTAGAGCTGGCGGTAGCGGCGCGAGGCGTGGGCCTGGATGACCGGATCGCCGGTGGCGTACGTCTGCAGCTGCGCGAGCAGGACGTAGCGATCGGCGATGAGTATCGGGTACACATGGCCCATGCGATCCAGCTTCTCCTCGGGCGTCGAGCCGCCCGACGCCGCCTTCTCGAAGGTCCGCCGGATGCCCTCCATCACCTGGTCGTGGACGGCGATGAAGAGGTCCTGCTTGCTGGGGAACAGCGCGTAGATGTAGGGCTGGGAGATGCCCGCGCGGCGGGCGATGGCGGCCGTGCTCGCCGCCTGGTATCCCTGCTCCGCGAACTCCCTGATCGCGGCTGCGATCACCTGCTCGCGACGCTCATCCGCACTCAGGCGGGGGCGGGCGCTCGATGCTCTGCGCGCTGCGGCGGTGCTCATCTAGGAGTATTATTGATTGACCGATCAGCTCGTGTCAAGCGTTGCCTCGAGCCACGGCATCCCCACGGGGCGGTGGGCTACCCGAGCTCTGCGCGAAGGTCGTTGGGGAGGCTGGCGAGCCCGCCGTCGGTCATGCGGCCGGCCGCGGCGAGCCGGAGGGCCCGGGCGCGGTTGGCCGCTGTCCAGTTGCCCCCACGGCGTCGGGGCGTCCAGCGCATCAGATAGCTGTGCGCGTCGCGGCGGCGGACGAGCCCGTCAATCCAGCCGTGACAGATGGCCTCGTCGAGAACGTCGGGGTACTCCGGCGTGCGCCGGCCGGGTCCCTTGCGATCGGTGACCAGCCAGATCTCACGACGATCGGCGTGGTGCTCGGCGAGCCAGCGCCGCCATTCCTCCACCGACTCGACGCGCAGCGTTTCCCCCGTGTCCACGCGCTCAGAGGTTGTGGAGAAGCTTTTGCCGCAGCGCTTCGAGCTGCTCGAACCGTTCCATCGAGGGCCGACCGCTCTGCTGGTGGGGGAACTTGAGGTGCTGGACCGCATCGGCCAGCAGCTCGATCTCGTCGTTGCCGAGGCGCACCGAACGCTGCTCATGGCCGGGCGAGGCGGGCACCGGCCGCACCTCGGCGGGGACGTCGACGGCCATCACCTCCTGTTTGACGGGGGGGTCATCGGTGGGACGGAACAGCTCCTCGGAACCGCGCAGCTGAGCGCGGCGGAACCCCTTCATCACGCCCG
>CATPAP010000010.1 GCA_955651875.1 Candidatus Dormiibacterota bacterium | reverse complement strand
GGGGCGCCGCGCGCAACACCCCGTCGGTGTGACTGCTGAGCTGGCGCTCCATCGCTTCGACGATAAGCGTGCGAGCGGCCGGCTCGGCGTCGCCGACACGCTCGGCCAGCGCCGCCTCCACCCGCGCCTCGTGCTCGCCCGCCAGCTCATTGTCGACGCGCTCCAGGACCATCCGAGCGCCGGTCTCGCGGTCGAGGTCGGCGACGCGCTCGAAGGTGCCGGCCACCTCCGCCCGAGCCGTGTTCACGGACGCGATCCGCTCGTCGATCTCTTCGCGGCGCTTCTTGTGGAGATGGCGCCGCTCGTCGAACACGGCACGGCGGTCGCGGTAGGTTCGCTCGCGCTCCTCGAGCAGCGCCTCGTTCGCCTCCACCGCTGCGTGGCGCGCCAGCACCTCCTCTCGGACCGCCTCGCGCGCTGCCAGGGCGGACGTGCGAGCCGCGGCGACGATGCGGTCGGCGTCAGACCTGGCGCGGGCCGCGGCGGCCGGATCGTATGGTCGCGCCGGTGGGCCGGCTCTGCCCGCAGGGCGGCGGCGTGAGATGAGGGCGGCGACGCCCACCGTGACGGCGAGAACGGCGGCGACGACCAGGACGACGATCACAGGCCGAGTGTACGGGGCATCCCGCTCGCTGCTTGCGGCCGAACGGTGCTCAGCCGCCCGGCGGTGGATCGAACGGATCGGTCACCTCGCTGACCAGCTCGCGTGCGAAGAGATGAGCGGCCGGGGGAAGGGTGCGGCGGCGGTCCCAGACCAGCGCCATGGTGCGTGCGATGGGCGGGTCGCGCAGCGGGATCACCGACACCCGCGCCGAGGGCGACGGCAGGGGCATGGGCATGAGGGTGATTCCCAGGCCGGCCTCGACGAGCCCCTGGACGATGCTGAAGTCGTCGCCCTCGTACGCCACCTTGGTGGTGAGCCCCTGGGAGGCGAACGCATCGTCGATGACCTTGCGCAGCCCCGAGCGCGACCGCGGCAGGATGAGCGGCTCGTCGGCGAGCTCGTTCAGCGCGCAGGAGGTGCGCCCCGACAGCCGGTGGCCGACCGGCACCACCACCGCGACGCGTTCGCGAAACAGTGGCACGATCTCCAGGTCGGGGGTGTTCGCCGGGGGCGGCCCGAGGATGCCGAGGTCGAAGTCACCGGCGAGCACCCCGCTGGCCACCTCCGCCGTGGTCCCCTCTTCGAGGATGAAGCGCACCCGGGGGTGTGCCTGGAGGAACCGCGCCAGCCGCTCCGGCAGCCAGCGGGCGCCGACCGTGTGGAGAAAACCGACGCGCACCTCTCCCGACTCCGCCGAGACCGCACCCTCGGCGTCCGCCACCGCGTCGCGGAGGTCGCTGAGGAGGCGCTCGGCGCGGCCGACGAATCGTTTCCCGGCCCGCGTGAGACGGATGGAGCGTCCGATGCGTTCGAACAGTGGAACGCCGATCTCCTGCTCGAGCCGCGCGATCTTCCGGCTCACCGTCGACGGATCTGCGCCGAGTGCCTCAGACGCCTTGCCGAGGTGCTCGACCCGGGCAACCTCGAGAAACGTTCTCAGGGAGTCGGCATTGATGCGATCCATGCATCAATCTGATCCGAAAACTGCTCTTGATGTCAATGCTGGAGCGGGATAGGCTTGGGTCCAGTGGTGACCGAAATGTCGACAGACCGATTGTCAGATCAGCGGCGCCAACCCAAGGAGATTTGAATTGCTGATCGAGAACGCGACCCAGGAGGTGCATGACGCGCGCAAGCGCGATCAGCGGGAGATGGTGGAGCGCACGCGCCTGCGCCGCCTCGTCGAGCGTGTCGACGAGGTGATCAGCGCCTGCGAGGAGATTCACCTCCAGAGCATCAAGGAGACACCCGCGGACCTCAAGTCGCGCGCCGAGGACGTCTTCAGCTTCGCGCGCAGCGCCGTCTCGAAGACGGGCGACCGAGAGGCCCTCGACACCGTGGAGGAGGCCATCAACCGCCGCCAGATCAAGATCACCGAGATCATGGACATCCTCTGGACCATCCAGGAGATCGTCTTCGACCTGATGCTTCCGTGGCGCACCGAGCTTCCCGAGGACGTCGAGCCCGAGGGACCGATCAGCGGTGCACCGGATTGGAGGCGCTGGACGGCCGTCGCCTGACCTAGCCCCCGCTGCTGCGACCCTCGTCACAGACGGTGCGGTACTCGCAGCGCGGACAGTTCCACGCCGACGGGTGCGGGGGAAAGTCGCCGTCGCGCCACGCCGACCCCAGGTCGCGCGCGGTGACCGAGAGATACCGGTACGACGTGTCGAGCTGTTCGCGCGTGAACGCGACGCGCGTGACCTCCGCGGTCTGCAGATGATGCAGCTCGACAGCGACATCATCGGTGCCGCCGCGCCGTGAGGCCCCCACGGCGTAGGCACGCACCTGGATATCCCTGCGCAGCTGCTCCTCATCGCGCGGCGGCCCCGTCTTGTAGTCGACGACTGTGGCCGTGCCGCCATCGCCGACGTCGATGCGGTCCCAGCGGCCGTGCACGTCGGCGTGGTCGAGCGCCAGGCTGAAATTCTCCTCGACCGCGGCGATCGGCGCGTCGCGCCACGCCCCACTCTGCGCGTAGCGGCGCAGCTGCTGCTCACCGAGCGTGCGCAGCTCCGGATTGCTTCCCTTGGGCCCGCGCGCCGTCGTCCACGCGTCGTTCCAGATCGCGGCCACGGTGTCGGCATCGACCGCCTCCCCGGCGAGGCGGCGCATCGCGGCGTTCTGCAGCACTGCGTGGATAAGGGTGCCGTACCAGCTCTTCAGGGAGTCGCGCGCCGGCATGTGGTAGCGGCGGCGGTACTCGAAACGGCGGGGGCACTGCTTGAAGACACGGATGTCTGAAACACCCACGCTGAGCCGTTCGCCCGACGGCCTGCCGGTGACCCTCGGCGCGCGCGGATGCAGTGGCATCGCGGCGGGAACGTCGCGCGCGCGTGCCCCCTCCCCGCCGGCTATGGGCGCGAGGAAGGGGGAGGGGGCCTCGTCCTTGAAGCTGCGCGGGTAGCGCCGCGCCCGCGACAGCACCAGCCGGTCGCGGGCGCGCGTGGCGGCGACGTAGAAGAGCCGCCGCTCCTCGTCGATGACCGCGTCGCCGGGTGGGGGTAGCTCCGGCACGAGGGCGCCGGGCAGGCTGATCATCGACCGCGACGGGCCACCGCGCCCCGGCCACCGTGATTCGATGCAGCCGGAGATGATCACCACTGGCCACTCGAGGCCCTTCGCGGAATGGGCGGTGAGCAGCACGACCCCGTCATCGACCGCCTCGATGGTGGCAAGCTCGTCGGCGTGGCGGCTGTTCCGCAGCACGTCGAAGTAGCGCAGCGCGGTGGACAGGCGCCGGTCGTCACTCCAGTCCGCGAACGACTCGAGCAGCTCGCCGAACTTGTTGAGATTGGCACCGGTCTGCATGCGTGCCAGCTCGTCCTGCTGGTCGAGCAGCCCGAGGAAGTCGCTGCGCTGCAGCGCCTCATGGAAGATCTCGCGCACGTCCTCGCGCGCGCTCAGGGCGTGCAGGGCCTCGATGTCGGCGATGCACCGTGACGCTCCGGCTTCGTCGTGCTCGTCCAGCCCCGATGCATCCGGCTCGTGGAGGAGCTCGAGCAGTGCGGTGTCGTGTTCCGCACACAGCTGCACCAGCGCGAGACGGCCGCGGTTGCTCACCTTCCAGGAGGGCAGCTGCAGGCAGCGCAGCACGGCCTGCGAGTCTCTGGGATCGGCGGCCGCGCCGAACAGCGCGAGCAGGTCCTTGATCTCCGGCTGGGTGAAGAACCCGCGCCCGCCCTGAACCTGGTAGGGCACGCCCACCTCGCGCAGCGCCCCGATGGCGGCGCGCATGTCGGCGTGACGACGGAACAGCCAGGCGATGTTGGCGGCGCGCACCCCGGCATCGATGAGCAGACGGCATTCGGAGGCGACGCCGAGGACCTCGCTGCGCTCGTCGGCGGCTTCCCAGAGCTCCACCGCGTCGCCGTCGCCGCGCTCGGCGACCAGCGTCTTGGTGATGCGCGTCGCCGGGTTGGCGGCGCCGATCACCGCGCTGGCGGCGGCGACCACGTTGGCGGTGCTGCGGTAGTTGTGGGTGAGGGTGACGCGGGCGTGCTCAGGATAGGTGCGCGAAAAGCGGTCAAGGTTGGCGAGACTGGCGCCGCGGAACTTGTAGATCGCCTGGTCGTCGTCGGCGACCACCAGGATGTTGCGATGGGACTCGACCAGCGTCTCCACCAGCCGCGCCTGCGCGTAGTTGGTGTCCTGGTACTCGTCGACCATGACGTACTCGATGGCGTCGCAGACGGCGTGGCGCGGCGCGTCGTGCTCGCGGAGCAGCTGCTCGGCGCGCAGGATGGTGTCGTCGTGGTCGAGCACCGCAGAGCGCAGATAGCGCTCGTCGAGCGACGCGTACACCGCGGCAATCTCCTCCTGCCGTTCGAGCAGCGCGCGCGCGGCCGGGTCGGTGGTTGCAGCCAGCGCATCCGCCGCCCAGCGCGCGTACCTCTCCGGTGTCACCAACTCCTGCTTGGCCTTGCCGATGACGTCGAGGATGGAGTCGACGAGGTCGTGGGGACGGAGCGGGTTCCACAGGGTGCGCGGGGTGAGCTCGGCGAGCACCGCCTCGAGGTGCAGCCAGCGCTCCGCTTCGTCCGCGATCCTGAAGGCGGGGGAGATCCCCGCCAGCCAGCCCCACTCCCGCACCACCCGTCCTGCAAAGGAGTGGTAGTTGCTCAGCGGCGGCTCACTGGCGAAGGGCCCGTGCGCAGCCTCGGCCCGCGAGCGCATCTCGGCAGCCGCCTTGCGGGTGTAGGTGAGCACGAGCTGCGCCGCCGGCTCGACGCCCTCGTCGGTGAGCGCCAGGAAACGCTCGACGATGACCCGCGTCTTGCCGCTGCCCGGCCCGGCGAGCACCAGGCAGGGGCCTGTGCGGTGGGCGACAGCTGCCTGCTGGTCGGGGTCGAGTGGGACGGACGGCATCGGCTCCTCGAGCACGGTGGGTTGGCGTCGCGAACGGATGTACGGTGGCTGCGTGCTGCAGCGTAGCACTCCGCCTTCGCACGCACGGAATGTGGCAGCGTGGGGGGGTGGACAGCATCGACGCGCCGACCTACCGCGCGCTCTTCGCCGTCCCCGGCTTCCGCCGCCTCGGCGCCGCCACCCTGGTGGCGCGCACCGGCGCGACCATGCAGTCGCTGGTCCTCGTCCTCTTCGTGCTGCAGCGGTTTCATTCGCCGCCGCTGGCCGGCCTGGTCGTCTTCCTGAGCCTCGTTCCCGGGATCCTGATCAGTCCGGTGGCGGGCGCTCTGCTCGATCGTCACCGCCGCATGCTGCTGATCAACGTCGACTACGCCATCGCGGCGACCTCGCTGTGTGCCATCGCCGGGCTGAGCGCCATCGGTGACCTCCCGGTCGCCGCCCTGCTGCTGATCGTCTCGGTCAGCTCGCTCACCAACCCGCTCAGCAACTCGGGCACGCGTTCGCTGTTCCCGATCATCGTGCCGCGTTCCCTGTGGGAGCGGGCCAACGCCGTCGACAGCGGCGCGTACGTGGTCGCCGCCATCGCCGGCCCCGCCGTCGCCGGGCTGCTCATCGGTGTTGTCGGTGCGCAGGCCGCCCTGCTCGCCACCGCCGCGCTGTACCTGGCCGGCCTCGTGCTCCTCCTCGGCATGACCGAGCCCGAGCTTGAACGCATGCCCACCACCTCGCTGGCGGGCGATGCCCTCGCCGGCCTGCGCTACGTCGTCCGCCACCGCGAGCTGCGCGGGCTGGGGGTGGCGACAGCGGTGTCGAACATCGCTTTCGGCATCATCAGCGTGTGTATGCCGGTGCTGCTGCTAACCCACCTCCAGGTCGGCGACGGCAGCGTCGGACTCATGTACGCAGTCATGGGTGTCGCCGGGCTCGTCTCGGGAACCATCGCCGGACGCATGAACTCCGAGCACCGCGAGGTGTGGTTCGTAGTGGTCGGCTGTGCGGTCAGCGCCCTGTCCATGCTGACCATGCTGCTCGCCGCCGGGATCGGTGGAGGACTGCTGGTGGTCGCGCTCGCGATGGCGCTGTTCGGCATCGCCAATGGACCATTCGACATCGGCCTTTTCTCGCTGCGTCAGCGGGTCACGGCCCCGGCATGGATGGGCCGCGCCTTCGCCGTCTCGATGAGCCTCAACTTCATCGGCATGCCGATCGGCTCGGCGATCGCAGGGCCCGTCGTCGAGCACAGCCTGCCGATCGCCTTTGCGATCGCGGTCCTCGTCGATGTCATCGCCGGCATTGCCGCGGTTCTCATGCTCCGGCCGCGGGTGACGGGCGCGAGCGGCAGCAGCGGCGACCCGCTCGCAGACCGCGCATCGCAGCGGGGCCACTCCTCACCGCTGGCCGCGGAATAGCCGGCGGTCCAGGGGCAGGACGGCACGCCGCGGGCGCAAAGTACAATCGTCATTCCAACAACCAGGTTCTCTGATGTATTCCTGCTGCCCGCCGGGCGGCCCGAAGGAGGTGATTCCGACCCGTGTCGGAGGTCAAGGTCCGCGAGGGCGAGACCTTTGAGAGCGCCCTGCGACGCTTCAACAAGAAGATCAAGCAGAACGGCATCCTTTCAGAGGTGCGCCGCCGCGAGCATTACGAAAAACCCTCGGTCCGCCGCAAGCGCAAGCTCGTCGCCGCCAAGAAGCGCCGCGCCAAGGCAGGCTGACCAACTGTCGCGAGCAGCCCCACGCGCCGCGCAGCGCACGCGTGGGGCTTCGGGTGTCATCCGTCGAGCGATGAGAGTGAGCATCCGGCGTGCCGAATCCGTCACCCTCGCGGCGCACCGCGGGGCGATTCGCCGCGCCGCTCTCGGCCCGCTGCTGCGCCGCAGTGGTGACGCACTCGGCATCTCTCCGCGCGCCTCGCTGGCGGTGCGGCTCACCGACGACGAGGAGCTGCGCGCGCTCAACGCGCGCTTCCTCGGCACCGACGCAGCCACCGACGTGCTCGCGTTTCCCACCGAGGAGCCCGACCGGGTCGGCGACATCGCCATCAGCGTCGAGCGCGCCGTGGCCCAGGACGGCGACGGCGGTGACGGAGCGGAGGAGCTGCGCCTGCTCGCCGTCCACGGTCTGCTCCACTGCCTCGGTCATGAGCACGCCGGCACCGCGGAGGCCACGGCGATGACCGCTGCGACCCGTGCGCTCCTGCCCGACCAGGTCGTCCCCGACCTCGTTGCCGCCGGCTGAATGGCGTCGCTAGTCATCGGCCTTGGCAACCCCGGCGGTGAGTACGCGCGCAGCCGCCACAACGTCGGCTGGATGTGCCTCGACCAGCTCGAGTCGCGGGGCCGTTTCGGCCGTGTGCGGCGCGAGGGACCGGCGAAGGTGCGCGAGAGCAGCGTTGACGGTTACGACATCGTCACCGCGCGCCCGCAGACGTTCATGAATGTCTCCGGCCGTGCCGCGGTGCACCTCGCGCGCAAATACGGGGTGCCGACGGAGGACCTCATCGTCATCCACGACGACGTCGACCTGCCGCTCGGGCGCATCCGTCTCAAGCGCGGCGGTGGCGCGGCCGGACAGAAGGGCGTGCTCTCGATCGCGGACGCGCTGCGCAGCCAGGACTTCATGCGCGTGCGCATCGGGGTGTCGCGTCCCCCCGATCGCGACGAGATGGTCGACTACGTGCTCAATGGCTTCACTCCGAAGGAGCGCGAGCGCCTTGGCGCCGTCCTCAACCGCGCCGCTGACGCCGTGATGGCGCTCGTGCGCGATGGCCTCGAGGCGGCGATGACCGAGTACAACCGTGCCCCTGACGACTGAGCTGGCCACGCTGCGGTCTCGGCTGGACCACGTCCACGCGCTGCGCGACCTGCGCACGCTGGAGCGGGGCACCGTCGGCGGTGTGCCGGCGGGGGCCACCGCGCTTATCGCCTGGTGGGTGCGTGAGGTCACCGCCAAACCGGTGGTGCTGGTGGGCAGCAACGCTGAGGCGCTGAGCTCCGATGCGGCGCTGTGGGGCGGGACGGCCTCGCTCGGGTTGTTCCCCGCCGCCGACACACCGCCGTTCGACCGCGTCCCGCCCTCCGAGGAGGTGACTCGGCGCCGGCTCGGCGCGCTCGCGCTGCTGGGCGCCGGTGGTGCGCCACTCATCGTCGCGTCGCCGGCGGGGCTGCTGCGACCGGCGTTGCCTGTCGGGCTGGTGCGC
>CATPAP010000009.1 GCA_955651875.1 Candidatus Dormiibacterota bacterium | reverse complement strand
GTGCTGTTTCATGAGCGAGTCTCGCACGCGATCGAGCGCGCAGCCCGCGAGCAGCGTCCGATCGCGGTGCTATTCCTCGATCTCGACGACTTCAAGAACCTCAACGACGGTGTCGGTCACGCGGCAGGCGATCAGGTTCTCGTTGAAGTGGCCAACCGGCTGCGGCTGCTGCTTCGTCCATCTGACACGGCGGCACGTCTGGGCGGCGACGAGTTCGCCGTTCTGCTCGAGACGACCGCCCATGAGACCGATGCCGTGAGCATCGCAGAACGCGTCGTCGAAGCCATCGGCGTGCCGATGATCCTCGCCGACGGTGAGGTGGGAATGCGCGGGAGCGTGGGCATCGCTACAGCGATTGGCGACAGCATCACTGCCGAGGAGATGCTTCGCAACGCCGACATGGCAATGTACAAAGCCAAGGCGATGGGCAAAGGCCGCTGGGAGATGTTCGCACCCCAGATGCATGTGGCTGCCCTCGAACGACATCAGCTGAAGAGTGACCTGCTGCACAGCATCGAGCGGAGTCAGCTCCGACTCCAGTATCAGCCCATCGTCCATCTTCCCTCCGGCGCCCTGTATGGGGTCGAAGCGCTGCTCCGATGGGAGCACCCGAGCCGCGGATTGATCCAGCCGGATGCCTTCATCGGAGTCGCTGAGGAGAGCGATCTCATCGTCGCCATGGGTCGGCATGTCCTCGAGGTCGCGTGCCTTCAGGCCATGGAATGGGCGTCTCAGTTTCCCAGTGCACGCGGCCTGACCATCAGCGTGAATGCTTCGGGCCGCGAGTTGCGTGAGGCGTCGTTCAGCGGCGACGTTGAGGACGTCGTGCGGCGCGTCGGCATGGATCCGCACTGCCTCGTGCTCGAGGTGACCGAAAGCCAGATGATCACCGATCCACCCGTTCTCTGTGAAAAGCTGGCACGGCTGAAGCGGATGGGTGTGCGCCTCGCCATCGACGATTTCGGTACAGGCTACTCGTCGCTCAGTTCACTGCGGCAGCTTCCTGTTGACATTCTGAAGATCGCCAAGCCGCTCGTGACAGGCCATGGCGGGGACACCGCCGGCGAAGGATTTGTGGCCGCGATCCTGCAGTTGGGAGAAAGCTTGGGCCTGACCATGATTGCCGAGGGAGTGGAAACGCACATGCAACGGGATCTTCTGACCCGGATTCGGTGTCCTCTCGCGCAGGGCTATCTCTTCGGTCGGCCGATGAATGCGGAGGGCATCACCGACCTCCTCCAGGCTGGCCGGGCTGTGCCGCAATATCCGATGCTCCGCGTCGCTGAATCAGCATGACGGACCGTGCTGCGACCGTCCACGGTGAGGGCCCATCGGCTCCTCAGTCTTCGCTCACCTCGACGACCTAGTCCGGCTTCAGCCGTCCCCATCGGTGACCGAATGCGGAAGTACGGCCTCGCCCATCCAGTGGCAGGCGAGGAGAGCAAGCTCAAGTTCGGGGCTCACCGGGCGGACGATCCCAGTGGATCTGTAATCTTGTAATCTCTGTCGGCTTGCCCAGGCATAGATGAGAGGTGAAATGGCGGTCACGACCACGGTGCGCTCTGGCCGCACCATCAATCCCTGGGTGGTGCTCACTTTGGTGTGCATGGCGCAGTTCATGGTGATACTCGACGCCACCGTGGTGAACGTCGCGCTGCCGTCCATCAAGCGAGGACTGAGCTTCTCCGACGCGGACCTGCAGTGGATCGTCAATGGGTACACGCTGACCTTCGGTGGTTTCCTGCTCCTGGGCGGGCGGGCCGGCGATCTCTTCGGCCGCCAGCGCATCTTTCTGGCCGGGCTGGTGATCTTCTCGCTGTCGTCGCTGGTCAACGGCTTCGCGCAGTCGCCCACCATGCTCATCGTTGGTCGGGCGGTCCAGGGCTTCGGCGGAGCGCTCATCTCCCCCGCGGCGCTCTCGATCATCACCACCACCTTCGAGGAGGGAGCCCGGCGGACCAAGGCGCTCGGGGTATGGAGCGCGATCGCGGCCAGCGGTGCCGCATTCGGCCTGTTGATTGGCGGCGCTCTCACCCAGGCGATCAGCTGGCGGTGGGCGTTCTTTGTCAACGTCCCGGTGGGGGCCATCACCATCGCGCTGGCATGGCGGCTGGTCCCGAACTCGCGTGTGGAGGGCGACCGCGGCGTCGATGTTCTCGGCGCGGTCCTCGTCACCGGCGGCCTGATGTCGATTGTGTACGCGCTCGCCAAGGCAGCCTCGCCGCAGGAGGGCTGGACCTCCCCGACCGTTCTGCTCTTCGGTGCCATCGGGCTGGCCCTCCTGGTGATGTTCCTGGTCACCGAGATGAGGTACCGGGCACCTCTGGTGAGGCTGAGCATCTTCCGCATCCGCTCCCTGAGCACCGCCAACGGCGCAATGCTTCTGGTCGCGGGCGGCATGTTCGCGATGTTCTACTTCGCTGGGCTGTACGTGCAGATCGTGCGCGGGTACTCGCCATTCACGGCGGGACTAGCGTTCCTGCCGGTGTGCTTTGGCATCGGCGTCGGGGCCGGCCTGGCGGCTCAGGCGGTGAAGCGCCTCGATGTTCGCGTCGTCACCTGTGGCGGCATGATCATCGCTGCGACTGGTTTCCTGCTGTTGCAGCGCATCACCGTCGCCAGCGGCTACGTCGACGTCCTGCTTCCGGCCCTGAGCGTCATGTCCGTCGGGTTGGGTCTCACCTTCGTGCCCGTGACCCTCATCGCCACCACCACCGTGCGCGCGGACGACGCCGGACTCGCCTCGGGTCTGCTCAACACCTCGCAGCAGGTTGGGGGATCCCTCGGCCTCGCCATCCTGGCCACGCTGGCGGTCGACCAGACGAACAGCTACGTTCGCAAGCTCGGGCATGCCCCGGCAGTGCAGGACACGTTTGCGGCGCTGATCCAAGGCTACCGCATAGCGTTTCTGGCCGGGGCCATTCTGCTGGTGCTCGGTGCGGTGCTGGTGGGGACCTTTATCCGCCGCGCCGACGTCGCCGGCATCGCCACCGGGGCGGCGGTGGCGCCGGATGTGGAGAGGATCCCGGACACGGCTGCGTGACCACCTCCTCACCCCTCTCGCCGACGGAGGTGGACCGTGTGGAGCAGCTGAGCCTCGGGGTGATCGCCCGATCCCACAAGCCCAACGAGTACCGGCTGCCGATTCACCCGTCCCACCTTGACCGGATCGACTCTGCCCTCCGCGCGCGGATCTTTCTCGAATCGGGCTACGGCGAGCGCTTCGGCGTCTCTGACGATCGGCTCGCACCCCTGGTGGGCGGCCTGAGAAGGCGCGAGCAACTCATCGAGGAGTGCGATGTCTGCGTCCTGCCCAAGCCGACCGCAGATGACCTGTCCGACCTCCGCGATGGGCAAGTCTTGTGGGGCTGGCCGCACTGCGTCCAGGACGATGCCATCACCCAGCTCGCCATCGACCGCCGCCTGACGCTGATCGCCTGGGAAGCCATGAACCACTGGTCGGCCGACAGCGCGTACCAGGTGCACGTCTTCCACAAGAACAACGAGCTGGCCGGTTACTGTTCGGTCCTACAGGGCACTCAGCTGATCGGCACGACGGGGGAGTACGGCCGCAACTTGCGCGCTGTCGTGATCAGCTTCGGCGCCACCGCGCGGGGCGCAGTGACGGCGCTGCACGCTCTCGGCGTTCTCGACGTCACGGTGCTGACTCATCGCGACGTCTCCGCGGTCGCTTCACCGATCCACACCGCGCGGCTGCTGCAGTTCCGGCGGGACACCCTGGACCCGACCCGGGCTGTGGTCCTCGACAGTTCGGGGCGCAAGCCGGTCGCCGAGTTCCTGGCCCAGCACGACATCGTCGTTAACTGCGTTCTTCAGGACACCGACGCGCCGCTGATGTTCGTCACCAGCGCGGAACTCGAACTCTTCGCGCGCGGCAGTCTGTTCGTCGACGTGTCCTGCGACGAGGGCATGGGGTTCGAGTGGGCTCGACCCACGTCCTTCGAGCACCCGATGCTTTCTGTGGGCGCGGGCGCCCACTACTACGCGGTGGACCACAGCCCGTCGTACCTGTGGGACTCTGCCACCTGGGAGGTCAGCGAAGCGCTGCTGCCGTACCTCGG
>CATPAP010000008.1 GCA_955651875.1 Candidatus Dormiibacterota bacterium | reverse complement strand
ATGAAATAGCACACCGCCGCCGCGACCGCGCCGAGAAGGCCGCCTTCGACGCCGAGCGCCAGGAAGCGCCTCTGGAACTCGCGGGCCACGAAATCGTCGTCCGCGCCCACAAGATGCAACACTTCGACCACCTCGTGATTGAGCGCCACGGCGGAACGGGTGGCAAAGCCGACGGCGAGCGCGCTCGCGGCAAGCACCAGCGCGACGATGCCGACCGCAACCACGATCAGCGCATTGGCCATAGTGGACAGGCGCGAAATGAAGGCCCGATGATCATCGAGCGAGGCCGATGGTCCGATGGCGGCGAGGCGGCGGCGGAGATCCGCCACATCGGGGTTGGCATTCGGTTCCCGCGTCAGGGTGATCATGCGCGGAATCGGCAGATCTGTGACATCGAGGCCCGTGCCGATCCAGGGTTGCAGCAGCGCCTCCGATTCGGCGCGCGAGAACACCTTCACCGCCGCAATGCCCCTGGTCTTGCGTGCAGCTTCGGCGGCTGCGGCCACGTCGGCCTCGAGATCGCGGCCCGGCATCGGGCGAACCTCGATCGACATCTCGCTGGTGATCGAGGCCGTCCAGTCGTTGACGGCGCGGGAGACGAGATGAGCGGCGCCCGCAGCCAGGCAGGCGAGAAAGGTCATGATGGCGATGACCATCACCAGCGAGCGGCCGGCGACCGAACGCTGCGGAACCAGCGAGCCCTGCCGGCGCAAGGGGAGGGGCGCCTTCCGAGGTGGCGCGGAGTTGCTCATCGCATGGAATTTCTCTTCCGCTTCGACTTGAAGGACGGCGTCAGCATTGTCGCTCACGGCCGCTGCTCCTCCAAGCCCGCTTGCTCCTCGATACTGAGCCGGCCGTCGCTGAGCAGGCCGGCTACGCCACCGTGGGTGCGGATGAACCCGGCAGCCGCGACGGCACCGACCCCCTTGAGACCGGGCAGCCCGTCGGATGGATCGCCGCGGAGGATCGCGTAGTCCGCGTAGCTTCGCCCCGGAATGCCGTACCGCCGGGCGACCTCGTCCTCGGTGACCAGCGCCAGCCCGCCCTTTTCCGGGTAGAGGACGCGCACCCGCGGATCCTCGACCAGCGCGAAGAGGTCGCGATCGCCGCTGACGATCTCCACCGTCCCCCGCGCCTGCGCCGTCCAGCTGGCGATAACGTCCTCCGCCTCGTACTCGGGCAGCCCGATGAACTCGATGCCGATGGCGTCGAGGAACTCGTGGATCAGCGGCATCTGCGGCTCCAGGTCCGGTGGCACGGGCTCCGCTGTCCGATGCGCCTTGTAGCTGGGGATCAGCTCCACCCTCCACGCCGGCCGCCAATCCTCGTCGCTCGCCACGGCAAGCCGCTGCGGCGTCCGGCTGGTCACCAGCCGCGCCAGGGTGTCGAGGAAGCCCCGCACCGCATTCACCGGCCGCCCGTCCGGCGACCGCACCGTCCTCGGCACGCCATGGAAGGCGCGGAAGATGAGGCTCGACCCGTCGACGAACAACCACTCGCACGCCATGGGCGCCTATTCGAGCACGCCAGGCGCCGCTCCAGCGCCCGCGTCCACCACCGCGGACGCATTCATGATTCCCACGATGGACCCACGCACCCGCACGTTGCCACGCTCGGCCCTGCAGGTCGCCGCCTATGCGGCCGCGATCGTCGCCCCGTCGGCGCTGACGCTGGTCCTCGTCGGGGTGAACTTCGACAACCCGCGCGACTACGCGTTTCTCTACCTGTCGATCGTCGCCATCCTCGGTGTGGCCAGCGGGATCGGCCCGGCGCTGGTGGCGGCCGCCCTGAGCACCGTCCTGGTCGACTACCTCTTCGTGCCACCGAAGCACACCCTCTCCATCGCCAACACAGAGGATGTCGTCAACCTGCTCGTCTTCTTCGGGGCGGCCGGTCTTGTCGGTACCCTCGGCTCACGTCGGCGCAACGCACAGCTCCGCTCGCAGGCGCTCGCCGGCGAGCTGCAGCGAGCCAACATCGATCTCGCCCGGCTCAACCGCGAGCAGGCCGAGGCCGCCGAGGTCGCCGCCCGGCTGGCCGAGCGGGATCGCCAGGTGCAGCTGCTCGAGGAGACCGACCGTGTGCGCCACGAGTTCTTCGCCAACGTGTCCCATGAGCTGCGTACGCCGCTCGGCGGCATCCTCACCGGTGCCACGGCGGTCCTGGGGCGCGACGACCTGCAGACGTCTCTGCGCGCCGAGCTCGAGGTCGCCGCGGCTGCACGGCGGCTGGCGCGACTTGTCTCCGACATGCTCGACATGGCTCGCATCGAAGGTGGGGCGATCGACCTGCAACTCGACGGCGTCGACCTCGGCGACGCCGTCGACGCCGCCGCCGGCCGGCTCCGCCGCGCCAGCCCGCGGCGGCGGGTGGAGGTGCGCATCTCGCCCGATACACCGGAGGTACGCGCCGACTGGGACAGGCTTGGCCAGGTGATCGACAACCTGCTTGCCAACGCCGACCACTTCGCGCCGCCCGGCACGGCCATCACGGTCTCGGCAGGACCCGATGCCACAGGCGCCGTGGTCCGGGTCGTCGACGCTGGCCCCGGAGTGCCGGCCGAACTCCGCGAGAGGATATTCGAGAGGTTTGTTCGCGGCACCGGTGGGACCGGCCTGGGGCTGCCGATCGTGCTCGGGCTGGTCACGGCCCAGGGCGGTCAGGTGTGGCTGGAGGATCCCGCTCCCGGCGAGGGAGGGAGGTTCGCGTTCTCCCTTCCACGCGCATGAGCGAGCCTGCCCGGATCCTCCTCGCTGAGGATGATCGGGCGCTGCGCCAGTCGATCGCCGCCGCGCTGCGCGGCGGCAGCTTCGCCGTCGACGTCGTCCCCGACGGGATCCAGGCGACGCAGCGCCTCCGCGAGGAGCCCTACGACGTGGTGCTCCTCGACATCGGGCTGCCCTTCGTCGACGGCTGGCAGATCCTCCAGGAGATCGAGGGACGGCGGCAGCCCTCGGTCATCGTCATCTCCGCGCGGGGCGAGGAGCGCGACAAGGTCAGGGCGCTCGACCTGGGAGCCGACGACTACCTCACCAAGCCCTTCGGGGCCGACGAGCTCATCGCCCGCCTCCGCGCCGTGCTGAGGCGGGTGCGGAGCACCGGCAACGCGGGCGTGGCGCGGTTTGGCGGCGTCGTCGTCGACCTCAGCAACCGCTCGGTGACCCGCGACGATGAGGAGGTGCGCCTCTCGCCGACTGAATGGGTGCTGCTCGCCGAGCTGGCCTCCCATCCTGGGGCGACGCGGGATCACCGCACCCTGCTTGCTCGGGTGTGGGGCCCCGCATACGTGGGCGATCGCAACTACCTGCGCACCTTCGTCCAGCGCCTGCGGCGCAAGCTGGAGAAAGATCCGGCCAACCCTGTCATCATCGTCACCGTCGGCCACCAGGGTTACCGCTTCGGCCCCGTGACCCTGCCGAGGGATCGTTGATCGTTCGTTGATCGGCGCCCCGCCATGCTCGAGCGGTGATGGACGGTGACCGGTTCGATCCGGAGGGGATCTTCGGCAGCCTGGTCGTCAGCGAGTCCGGCCGGCGGCTCGGCCGCGTCATCGCACTGATACACCGGGCCGACGGGTGCGACGTGCTCATCGAGCGACGTCGCTGGTTGCGCCACACGGCGCTGCGGGTGGACCTCGACGACCTCGTGCAGCGTGACCGCTTCAGCTACTGGCATCGCCCAGCGCAACGCCACTCCACCGGCGGTCCGGGCGACGACAGGGTGGCGTGACCAAGGACGCGCCGCCGCTGCCGGCGGTCAGCCTCCCCGCAGACGAGATCGCGGCTCTTCGCGCCGCGGGCGAGTCGTGGGAGTCGCTGCCGCGGCCCTCGCCCGAATCCGCGTGGCCGATCTCGCCTGACCTGGTCAACGTCGAGCACCGCGGAGCGCTGCCCGACGCCCGTTATGTGCGCGTCGTCCGTGCCCGGCAGCAGGGCCTCGATCATCTCGCGCCCGGGCTGCTGCAGGCAACCTCACGCAAGGCGCGGCCCGGTGGGGCTGTGGCTCAACTGCGCGGCCGCCTGCGCAACGCGCTGATCGGGACACCGCTGAGCACGAGCCAGTTCGTGCACGAGAGGCTCACCAAGGTCAAGGCGCTGGCGGTGCTCTCCTCCGACGCGCTCTCGTCGGTGGCGTACGCAACCGAGCAGATCCTCATCGTGCTCGCCCTCGCCGGTGCGGCGGCGCTGGCCACGTCGCTGGCGATCATGGGCGCGATCGTGGCGCTGCTCACGTTCGTGGTCCTGAGCTACCGCCAGACCATCAAGGCGTACCCCCGCGGCGGCGGCTCCTACATCGTCGCCAAGGACAACCTCGGCCCCCTGTTCGGCCT
>CATPAP010000007.1 GCA_955651875.1 Candidatus Dormiibacterota bacterium | reverse complement strand
TCGTACACCTCCTCGAGGCGCCGTCCGATCCGCTCCCAGGAATGCGCCGCGCGGATGTGCTCGCGCCCGGCGAGGGCGAGCTCCTCACGTCGCTGCGGATCGTCGATGAGGGCGAGGCATGCCCGCAGCAGGGCGCCGGTGTCGCCGGGCGGGACGAGCAGCCGGCTGTCCGCGACGGCGTCGCGGAGCCCGTCGACGTCGTACCCGACCACCACCGCCCCCTGCGCCTGGGCTTCGAGGGCCACGAGCCCCAGCCCCTCGTACTGTGAGGGCACCAGCAGGATGGAGGCGCGACCGTACTCGGCCGCCAGCCGCGCGTCGTCCACACGTCCGGCCACATCGACGCCGGCGGCCGACGCTGCCAGGCGGCGCACCTGCGCCTCGAGGCTGCCACCGCCGACGATGAGGCCGGTCGTGGCCGGCCGCTGCGCGATGACGTCGCGCATCACCGCAATGGCGGTGAGCGGCCCCTTCTGCGGTTCCCACCGGCCCGCGAACAGCAGACGCATGGCCTCGCGCGCGGGCGGGTGTGCCTCCGGCACGTCGATGCCGGGGGGGAGGACTTCGATGCGGTCGTGCGGAACGCCGAGGTCACGCACCGCGCTCGCCGTCGACGGCGAGATCGCCAGCACCAACGCGGCCCGCCGGTAGGCGCGCGCCTCCAGCGGAGAGAGCAGACGTCGCAGCGAGGCGCGTCCGTGCGCCACCGAGTACGTGTGGTTGGCGGTGTACACCAGTGGCACGTCGAGCCTGCGCAACAGCAGCACGCCGCCGGGGCCGCCCAGAGCGTGGACGATGTCGGGGCGAGTCCCGATGATCAGCTGGGGGCGTCGGTTGACGTGAATGGAGAAGTCGAGCGGGCCACGTCCGGTGACTCGCGCATACCTCTGCGGATGCTCGCCGCGCCCCGCCACGGTGCTCACCTCGTGCCCACGTGCGCGAAGCGCAGCGCGCATACCGTGCAGCACCACCCCCTGCCCGCCCAGCGGAGGATCGTCGTCGTAGCTGACGAACGTGACCCGGGTCATCGCTGGCATGAGTGGCACCACACCGTGGTGCGGCCGGCGACGGTCGCCTGCTTGAGTGGAGTGCCGCAGCGAAAGCACGGCCGCCCGCCACGGCCGTACACCTGGAGGCGCTCCTGGTTGCTTCCCCTGGCGTTCCAGATGTCGCGGTAGTCGTCGGTGCTGCTGCCCCGGTTGCGGATGGCCGACACCAGCACCGCGGGGATGGCCGCGTGCAGCGCAGCACGCTGGGCGCGGGTGAGGGTGTGGCAGCGGCGCTGCGGCCGCACCCCGGCGAGATGGCAGGCCTCGTCCACGTAGATGTTGCCGAGGCCCGCGACGCCGCGCTGGTCGAGGAGCGCGGCCTTGACAGTGCGGGTCGTCGAGCGCAGCACCTCATCGAGGCGCACGGCGGTGAAATCGTCAGACAGCGGCTCGACGCCGAGCACCGGGAGGACGCGCGAGTCCTCGAGCGTGCTGCGCGGGCCGAGCAGGATGCGGCCGAAGCGTCGCGCGTCGTCGTAGCGCAGCTCGCGGCCGTCGTCGAGGAGCGCGCGGAGGTGCGTGTGACGTGCGGGCTCGCTCTGCGCGTCGCACACCAGCAGGTGCCCGGTCATGCCGAGGTGGAACACCAGGTCCTCGCCACCGTCGAGCGCGCAGAGGATGAACTTGCCGCTGCGCGTCACCGCCTCCACGCGACGTCCGGGGAGGATGGCGGCCAACACCTCGGGCACCGGGAACCGCATCACCTTGGGATGGCCGAGCCGGACCGACATGATCCGCCGTCCCACCACCGCGGTGCGCAGGTCGCGCGCCACCGTCTCGACCTCAGGAAGCTCCGGCACTCGCCGTCTCGCGGAGGGGTGTCATCTCCTGCCAGTTCTGTCCAACCTTGACATCGACGACCAGCGGGACGACGAGCTCGACCGCGCCAGACATGGCCTCACGCACCAGGGCGACGGCCCGCTCGACCTCCTCCTCGGGACCCTCGAGGACGAGCTCGTCGTGCACCTGCAGCAGCATTCGCGAGCGCACCCCGGCCTCGCGCAGTGCGGCGTCGCTGCGAATCATGGCGAGCTTCATGATGTCGGCGGCCGCGCCCTGGATCGGCATGTTCACCGCCATGCGCTCGGCGGCGCCGCGCAGCTGCCGGTTGGCGGCGCGGATGTCGGGGAGGTGGCGCCGCCGTCCCATGAACGTCTCGACCCAGCCCCAATCGCGCGCGTGCATGCGGGTGCGCTCGAGGTAGTGGGTCACGGCCGGGAAGCTCTCGAAGTACTTCTCGATGAAGATGCGCGCCGCCTCCTGGTCCATGCCGGTGTCGCGCGCCAGGCCGAAGTCGGAGAGCCCGTAGACCACCCCGAAGTTGACCACCTTGGCGATGCGGCGCTGGTCGGGCGCCACCTGCTCGGGCGCGACGTCGTAGACCTCGGCCGCGGTGCGGCGGTGGATGTCCTCGCCCCGCTCGAACGCGGCGATCAGCTCGGGCTCACCGCTGACGTGAGCGAGGACGCGCAGCTCGATCTGTGAGTAATCGGCGCTCACCAGTCTGTGGCTGGGGTCGGCCACGAACGCGTGGCGGATGCGCTGCCCCCAGCCGGTGCGCACCGGCACGTTCTGCAGGTTGGGGTCGGCGGAGCTGAGCCTGCCCGTCGTGGCCACGGCCTGGTTGAAGGACGTGTGGATGCGGCCGTCGCTCGCGCAGAGCAGGGGCAGCGCGTCGACGTACGTGCTCTTCAGCTTGGTCAGCTGGCGCCACTCCAGGATCACGTCGACGACGGGGTGCTCACCGCGCAGCGACTCCAGGCTGTCCGCGTCGGTGCTCCGTCCCGTCTTGGTGCGCCGGCCCGCCGCCAAGCCGAGGCTGTCGTAGAGGAACGCCGCCAGCTGTTGGGTCGATCCCGGGTTGAAGGTGTAGCCGGCCGTCTCCGCGACGATGCCCTCGAGCTCGGTGATGCGCGTGTACAGCTCGGCGGACAGCCGGGCCAGCTCGTCGCAGTCGACGCGAATGCCGACCCGCTCCATCGCGGCGAGGATCGGCACCAGCGGCATCTCGAGGTTCTCGAACAGCGACTGCAGCGTGCCCTCGGCGAGCTGTGCCTGGAGCGCGGTGCGCACCGCCGGCACCATCGACACCCAGGTGCCGTAGTAGCTCGCCGCCTCCTCCACCGGCACCGCGAACGCGCTGCGCCGCGCCCGCCCGCTGCCGAGCAGCGTCTCCTCGGGCTGTTCGGTGACCCCGCAGAGGTCGTGGGCGAGAACGGTTAGCGACGGCACGCGGGTGCGCGTGGTGATGCAGAGGTATGCCGCGAGCATAGTGTCGAAGCCGAGGACACGGACGGCCACCCCGCGCGCGCCCCAGGCGAGCAGCTCCTGCTTGAGGTCGTAGCCGTGCTTGACGACGGAGGCGTCGGACAGCAGCGCCGCGAGGATGCTGACCACCGCGTCGGCGGCGTTGGCGCCCTCGTGGCCGACCGGGACGTAGTACGCGGGGTCGGGCTGGTCCATCGAGGCAAGTGCCACGCCGACGACCTCGCCGCGGCGCGCGCTGCCGTCGATGACGCTGCGCACGACGATGTCCCCGTTGCCGCGCAGACGGGACATCATCTCCTCCGCCTGCGGCACATCGTCGACGACGACCACGTCGACGGCGGCTGGGATGGACTCGAGGTCGAAGGCGGCTTGCCCCGTGCCCACGGACGCCGCCGGGCTGGCGTGCATCCCGGGCCGCTCGGTCCCGTAGGTGGGGATGCGCCCGAGCAACGAGCGGAACTCGAGCCGGTCGAAGATCGCCCGCACCGCCTCACCGTCGTGGGGGCCCAGCCGCGAGCCCTCGAGGTCGAGCGAGATGTCCATGTCGAGCTGGATGGTGGCGAGCTGCTTGCTCAGCGTGGCCTGGTCGGCGTATTCGCCGAGTAGACGCCTGACCTTGCCCTCCTTCATGGTGGGCACGGCCTCGAGGATCGACTCCAGCGCACCGTACTCCTGCACCAGGGTCATCGCGGTCTTGTCGCCGATGCCGGGCACGCCTGGGATGTTGTCCGAGACGTCACCGCGCAGCGCCTTGAAGTCGACGACCAGCCGGGGCGCGAACCCGTAGCGCTCGTAGACACGCTCGACGTCGTAGACGATGGTGTCCGAGATACCGCGACGGTTGGCAAAAACTCGGACGCGGTCGGTGACAAGTTGGAGCGCGTCGAGGTCACCGGTGACGATGATGACGTCGAGTCCGGCACGCTCTCCCTGCCCGCTCAGAGTGCCGATGACGTCGTCGGCCTCGAATGTGGGCACCTCGATGATGGGGATGCCGAGGGCCTCGACGACCTCCCGGCACCAGGGGAACTGCGGGATCAGGTCGTCGGGGGTCGGCTTGCGGCCGGCCTTGTAGCTCGCGTCCTGGTCGTGCCGGAAGGTGCGCCCCGGGGGGTCGAATGCTGCGACCGCGTGGGTGGGTCGGTGGTCGCCCAGCGCCTTGAGGAGCATCGAGGTGAAACCGTACGCGGCGTTGGTGACCTCCCCGCGGCTGTTGGTCAGAGCCGGCATGGCGAAGAACGCGCGGTACACCAGCGAGTGTCCATCGACCAGCAGCAGGGTGTCGCGTTCCACAGCAGCTATGGTACGCAGCCATGGATGCCAGCCTCGAGCTCGCCCGTGGCGACATGGGCTTCAGCGCGGCCCATTTCTCCATCCATCAGGGGCGCAGCGAGCGCCTCCACGGACACAACTACCGGGTCAGGCTGCGCGTGCGCGGGAGCATCGGCGAAGAGGGAACCGTGGTCGACTTCTCGTCGCTCAAAGCCGCGTTGCGCACGCTCTGCGCCGAGCTGGACGAACGCATGCTGGTGCCCACGCGTTCGCCCCGCGTCCGCGTCGAGGAGACGGCCGACGGCGTCTCCCTCACCGAGGGTTCGCGCCGGTTTCTCCTCCCGCGCAGCGACGTGGTCATGTTGCCCGTCGTCAACACCACCTGCGAGTGCCTGGCAGACCACCTGCTCGGCGCGCTCCGCGAGCGCCTCGGCCGCACCGGCTACCGCCTCGAGCTGCACGTCGAGGAGATCCCCGGACAGGGAGCGGCGGTGGCTGAGTGACCCCGTCAGCGTTCCTGCGCGCCGCGAAGTCGGCGCTATCATCGAGGCATGGCCGATCTGATCGAGATGACCGTCGACAGCATCCGGGTCCATATGCCCACAGGACAGCACGTGGTCATCCTCAAAGAGAAGACCGCGGAGCGCTACCTGCCTATCTGGATCGGCATCAACGAGGCCAATGCGATCGCGCTGAAGATCACAGGGATGACGCCGGAGCGCCCCATCACCCACGACCTGCTGGCCAACATCCTCGGCGCCGTCGACGTCAACGTCGACCGCATCGTGGTCACCTCTCTCGCCAACGAGGTGTTCTACGCGCGCATCCTCGCGCACGTCGATGGGCGCCAAATGGAGATCGACTCCCGCCCGTCCGACGCGATCGCGGTGGCGGTACGGGTCGGGGCGGGCATCTTCGTCGCCACCGAGGTCCTTGACCGCGCCGGGGTGCTTCCCGAGGCCGACCAGGAGGGCGAACCCGGGGAGACGGACGAGGAGACCACCGAACGCCTGGCCAAGATCCGCGACTGGGTCAACGAGCTCAACCTGCCCGACCTGGGCGGCGACAACCCCCTCTCGCAGAGCTGAGCTGCCCGCCGCCGCCCAGCG
>CATPAP010000006.1 GCA_955651875.1 Candidatus Dormiibacterota bacterium | reverse complement strand
GTCCAAGGCCGGGCGAGTATACCGGCGCCTCGCGCCGAGCAGAACACTTTCGCGGATTTCAGCGATCGCCAAGAGACCGGGATCAGCCCTTTCTTGCCTTGATCTCCTCGATCACCTGGGGCAGGATCTTGAGCGCGTCGCCGACGACTCCGAGGTCGGCGAGCTTGAAGATCGGAGCATCGGCGTCGCGGTTGATGGCGACGATGGTCTTGGCGTTCTTCATCCCCACCGTGTGCTGCATGGCCCCGCTGATGCCGACGGCGATGTACACGTCCGGCTTGACCGTCTTGCCCGTCTGACCGACCTGCATCGAGTAGGGGACCCAGCCGGCGTCGACCACGGCACGGCTGGCCCCGACCGCCCCGCCGATGAGCGAGGCGAGCTGGTCGAGCAGCTTGAAGTTCTTCGGATCGCCGAGCCCGCGGCCGCCGCTGATGACGATCGGGGCCTCCTCGAGCTTGGGGCCGGACGCCGCTTCGGCGCGGCGCTCCACGACCCGGGCGCCGCGATGCTGCTCCGCGATCTCGGCGGCGATGGGACTGACACTGGCGGCGCCGCCACCGCCGCTCTCCGCTGCGAACGACTTGGGGCGCACCAGCGCGATCGCCGGCTTCTTGCCCAGGAAGGCGGTAGTGACGTTCTGGGTGGCGCCGAAGATCGACGATTGCACCGACACCTCGCCGTCGGCGACGACGTCGAGGCCGTTGGCGATGATGGGGACGTCGAGCTTGGCGGCGAGCCGGCCGGCGACGTCGCGGCCGAGGTACGTCGAGGCGATGAGAATGAGGTCGGGCTGCGCAGCCGTGGCCAGCGCGGCGATCGCATCCGCCGAAGGGCCGCCCGCGAGGAGCTCAGCGTAGGCGGCGTCGGTCCCCGCGTGCAGCGTGGTGGCCCCGTACTCGCCGAGCTCGGCGGCCGCCGCCTCCGCGTCCGGCGAGAGGGCGACGGCCTCGACGGTGCCGCCGAGCGAGCGCGCTTTGGTCAACAGCTCGAGGACCACCGGCGCGGGCGTGCCCTCGACGATCTCGGCGAACACCCAGGTCTTGCCGACGGCCACCTCAGATCACCTTCCTTTCTGCGAGGAAGTCGACGATCCGCTTGGCCGCCTCGCCGTCGTCCGTGACGATCTCCCCGGCCGCGCGCTGGGGTGCCGCTTCGACCGCCGTGATCTTCTGTCCCGCGGACGCCGCACCCAGACCGTCGACCCCGAGGTCGGCGGGGGTGGGCCGGTCGAGCGGCTTCTGCTTGGCACCCATGATCCCCTTGAGCGAGGGGTAGCGGGGTTCGTTGACGCTCGCCGTCACGCTCAGCACGACAGGCAGCTTCGCCTCGACGACGTCGACCCCCGTCTCCGTCTGGCGCTCCACCTTGAGGATGTCGCCCTCGAACGACACCGACTTGGCGAATGTGACCGCGGGGACGTCGAGCAGGCCGGCCAGCATCTGCGGGACCACGCCGCTGTAGCCGTCGGTCGACTCCGTCGCCGTGATCACCACGTCGAATTCCTGTTTGCGGATGGCCGCGGCGAGCACCTTGGCGGTGGTCAGCGCATCCGCGCCGGCGAGCGAGTCGTCGCTGACGAGCACGCCCTTGGCCGCTCCCATGGCCAGCGCCTTGCGGACCGCATCGAGACCCCGCTCCGGGCCCATGCTGATGACGGTCACCTCGCCGCCGTGCTTCTCGGCGAGCCGTAGGCCCGCTTCGACGCCGAACTCATCGCCGGGATCGAGCACGAGCTCACCGTCGCGCTTGAGGTTGTGGGTCGAGGGATCGAGCTGGCCCGGCGAATTGGGGTCTGGCACCTGCTTGATGCAGACGACGACGTTCATGGCGCTCCTGTGAAGGCTTGCGAGGCGCAGCCAACTCTACCCGACCGTTTCCTGGCCACATCGCATCGCATCCCCCGGCCACGGTACGGTGACTTCTCAGGGAGTGCTCAGGCCTCAATCCGTGCGGCGGGTGGAGAATGTCGTCACCGCCTTCCGCATCCCCAACCAGAGAGACACACAGCAATGTCGCGATTCGTCCGCAGTGCCACCCGCTGGGTCGGCGGCCACGCTTTTCCTGTCCTCGTCGCAGCCGTGATCGCCGTCGGTGCCGCGGGTGGTGGCATCGGGTACGGGGTGGCCAGCCAGCGCAGCACGGCCGCGCCCGCCGCCCCGAGCGCGACAACTCCACGCACCCCGGCCCCATCCGCGGCCAAGGGCCGCAAACCGGCCGGGGGTGGAGTTGGCGGCCTCTTCCCAAGCGCCCTGCACACGCTGGCTACGCAGACCGGCCAGACCGTCGCCTCGGTGCGCCGCCAGCTCGAGGCGGGCAAGTCCGTCGACGACATCGCCGGGGCCAAGGCACCGGCCATCGAGAGCGAGATCCTCAGCGCGATCACCAAGCTCGCCGACCGAGCGGTCAAGATGGGCCGGATCCCCGCCGCACAGGAGCCGGCGGACCTGACCCTGGCCAAGACCAAGGTTGAGGCACTGATGAAGGAGCCGGGTACCCAGCTGATCAAGGACGCGCAGAAGGCGCTGCAGTTCCTCCAGACCCATGGGAAGGGGAAGAAGGGCGCCGGCGCCGCCCCGACGGCGTCACCGTCGCCTGCCGCCTGACCCGGCCCCGTCCGGAGCGCCGCGGATCAGCGGCTACACTGCGGCGATGTCCAAGTCCTACCCGCACGCCGATCAGGTGATCGACCCGGCCAGGAAGTACACCGCCTCCATCACCACCGACAAGGGCGACATCGTCATCTCGCTCGACCCTGCGCGCGCCCCCAACAGCGTCAACAACTTCGTCTTCCTCGCCCGTGACGGCTTCTACGACGGCCTGATGTTCCACCGCGTCGTCGACGACTTCGTGATCCAGGCCGGTTGCCCGGAGGGGAGCGGTCGCGGCGGCCCCGGCTACCGTTTCGACGACGAGCCGGTCCAGGGCGAGTACATCGCCGGAGCCGTCGCCTGTGCCAACGCCGGCGCCAACACCAACGGGTCCCAGTTCTTCATCTGCACAGTCGACAACCGACACAAGCTGGCCAAGGCGTACAACCTGTTCGGGCAGGTGGTCAAGGGGATGGACGTCGTCACTGAGATCCGCCAGGGAGATGTGATGCGCTCGGTGTCGGTCACCGAGGAGTAGGTGATGAGCGGGCAGCTGCGACTCATGTCCGTGCACGCGCATGCGGACGACGAGACCATCACCATGGGTGGGCTGCTCGCCACCTGCGCCGACCGCGGCGTGCGCACGGCCAACGTCTGTTGCACCGACGGCAAGCTCGCCACCATCGTCGCCCCGGACATGCCCGAGGAGACCACCAGGCCACGGCTCGCCGAGATCCGCCAGGAGGAGCTGCGCGCCGCGTGCGCGATCCTCGGTGTCGCCGAGGTGCACTTCCTCGGCTACGGTGACTCCGGCATGTGGGGCGCGGACACCAACCAGCTCGACGGCGCGTTCTGGAAGGTGGACGTCAACGAGGCGGTGGGCCGGCTGGTGGCACTCATCCGCCGCTTCCGCCCCCACGTCGTGGTCACTTACGACGGCGTCGGCGGCTACGGGCATCCCGATCACATCCAGACACACCGCGTCGCCCTGCTCGCCGTCGAGGCCGCGCACATGAAGTCGCTCTATCCCGAGGCCGGCGAGCCCTGGCGGGTGACCAAGCTGTACTACACCTCGATCCCGCTGTCGTTCCTCAAGAAGTACGCGGAGATGGCCAAGGAAGCGGGGATGCCGCCACCGTTCGGCGTGGAGAACCCCGAGGAGCTGCCCTTCGTGACGCCGGACGAATGGATCACCACGACCGTCGACGTCCGCGCCGGGATCCCCAGGAAGCGCCGCGCCCTGCTCGCCCACCACAGCCAGATCACCCCCGACTGGCCGATGCTCGCCGTGCCGGAGCAGGTCAGCATCGAACACTTCGGCGACGAGGCCTACCAGCTGGTCATCTCGCACGTGCCGACCACGCTGCCGGAGACCGACGTCTTCGCCGGCATCGAGGCCGAGGAGGCAGTCGCCGTCTAGATTCGGATGTCGCGCGCGGTCAGACCCGCTCGACCACCATCGCGATCCCCTGGCCGCCGCCGATGCACATGCCGGCAACCCCGACGGTGGCGTCGCGCTTGTGCATGGCATGCAGGAGCGTGACCATGATGCGCGTGCCGCTGGCGCCGATGGGATGGCCGAGCGCGATCGCACCACCGTTGACGTTGAGCTTGTGGTCAGGGACGGCGAGCTCGCGACCCACAGCCACGGACTGCGCCGCGAAGGCCTCGTTGAGCTCGAAGAGGTCGATGTCGCCCACCGACAGACCGGCGCGCTCGAGCGCGGCGCGGACGGCCGGCACCGGGCCCATGCCCATGATCCGCGGCGGTACGCCTGCGCTCGCATAGGCACGGATGCGCGCAAGCGGCGTGCGACCCTCGGCACGAGCGCGCGACTCGCTCATCACCACCACCGCGGCACCGCCGTCGTTGATGCCGCTGGCGTTGCCGGCGGTGACGCTGCCCTCCTTGTCAAATGCGGGCCGCATCGCGGCGAGCGTGTCCGCGGTGATCCCGGCGCGCGGATGCTCATCTGTTTGCACGAGCTCGGTCTCCTTGCGCTTCTTGACGGGCACCGCGACGATCTCGTCACGGAAACGACCCTCGGCGATGGCCGCCTCCGCCTTCTGCTGGGATGCCGCCGCAAAAGCGTCCTGGTCCTCACGGCTCACCTCGTACTCGCGCGCGACGTTCTCCGCGGTCTTGCCCATGTGGCAGTCCTCGAAGGCGCACCAGAGCCCGTCGCGGATCAGCTCGTCGACGAGCTTGCCGTCGCCAAGGCGGTACCCGAAGCGCGCGCTCTCTGCGAGGAAGGGTGCGCGCGACATGTTCTCCATGCCGCCGGCGAGGATCACCTCGGCGTCGCCGGCACGGATCGCCTGGGCCGCGAGCGCGATCGTCTTGAGACCGGACCCGCAGACCTTGTTGACCGTCGTCGAAGGCGTGGTCTCGCCAAGCCCGGCGCCCAGCGCTGCCTGCCGTGCCGGGTTCTGGCCGAGCCCGGCAGAGAGCACGTTGCCCATGAGCACCTCGTCCACCGCCTCGAGCCCGGCGCGACGCATTGCGTCGCGGGCCGCGACCGCCCCGAGGGTCGGGGCAGGGACGTCGACGAACACACCACCCATGGTGCCGACGGGGGTGCGCACAGCGCTGACGATGACCGCGTTCTCCATGCCCGCCACTGTACCGCCATCAGTCCAGCGGGGCGTCGAACTGCTCCGCGTAGCGCACCGCGAACTGCTCGCGCGAATAGCTGTGCGTCTGCGGACCGTGCTGCTCGATGGCGTACGTGGCCGCGAGCGCGCCCATCCTGCCGGCGACCGCCGGCGCGCGACCGCTGCGCAGGCCGTTGAGCAGCCCCGCGGTGTACGCGTCCCCCGCCCCGGTGGGGTCGACGACGTCGTCAGCCACGGCAGTGGGAACGAGGTGCACGGTCGCGCCGAGGTGGAGCTCGCTGCCCTGGCCGCCGCGCGTGCGCGCGACCATGGCACCGCCCGCGGCGAGCGTGCCGACGTCCCGGCCGGTGCGCCGGTGGATCACCTCGAGCTCGTACTCGTTGCCGACCACCAACCACGCCGCGTCGAGTCCCGCGGTCAGCGTCTCGTCGCTCAGCGAGCTGAGCTGCTGTGCCGGTGCGAAGACAAGCCTGGCGCCAAGACGGGCGGCCTGTTCGACGTGTCGTCGCATGCCGTCGGGCGCGTCGGGAGCAACGACCACGTGCTCCACGCCCGCCAGAGACTCGAGATCGACGGCGGCGGCCCGGCCCATCGCACCGGGGTAGAACGCAGTGATCTGGTTGTCGTCGAGGTCGGTGGTGATGAACGCCGTGGCGGTGCCGATGTCGTCGCAGACCAGGGCACGTGAGGTATCCACACCGGCGCTGCTGAGCGCCGCGCCGTACTCCGCGAAGTCGTTGCCGACGGCGGCGCACAGCAGGGGGCGCTCGCCGAGCAGGGCGAGGGTATACGCGATGTTGGCCGCCGTGCCGCCACGCCGCTTCTCGAGGCGCTCGACGAGGAACGAGACGTTGAGGCTGTGCGCCTGGTCGGTGAGGATGTGATCGGCGAACCGGCCGCCGAACACCATGATGGTGTCGAACGCGACGGAGCCAGTGACGGCGATGGATCCCATGGGGGCGCAGCATAGGGGTGGCCGTCGGGGAACCCGCAGGACGGCCGCCGCGAGCCCGGGTGGCGCGAGAATGGGCGACATGGCACTTCCCGGCCCGCGTCCAGCCACCGGACCCGCGATCCAGCCAGGCAGCGGCGCGGCGCTCGATGACACCTCCTTGGCAGAGGCGGTCGAGGTCTATCGGCGCACCTACACGACCGTGCTGCGCAGCAGCGGCGAAACCCGCCTCCGTGTGCTCGAGGCGTCGCACAAGGCCATGCACAGCAGCCTGCACGCGCTTGCGGACTCGCCACAGCCGGACCTCGGCGCCTTCCTGTACGCGGTGCGCCGCCTCCCCGACGCCGTCTTCGCCGCCGAGCTGGTGGTGATGGGGCAGTCGGCCGAGATCTTCCGCAGGAGGGGCTTCGGCACGTTCGAGACAGGGACCGAGATCGGCGCCCCGGGCCGGCGCCGGCGCTGGTACGACGACGGACGGGGCACACTCGCAGTCCTCATCGCGTCTGCCTCGGACGTCGACGATCTTGTCCCCACTCTCGTCGCCTTCCAGATCGAGTGGAACAAGCTGCACGCGGTGCTGCGCACCTCGGCGGAGCGGGAGGGCACGCCCGCGGAGCTCGCCGCGCTCACTGGCGGCTCAGAGGACGACTGGGCGCAGCTCCAGGAGGTGTGGGGCGATTCGTTCGGGGCCCGACTCGACCAGCTACGCCACCGCCGTCTTTCACTTCGCCTGCGCATGCTCGGCGGCACCCAGGTGGGCTACGCGCGCGCCACCCGGCGTTGGTGGCAGCAGGTCACCGGGGTGATGCGGTCTGAGGGGTTGCTCGACCGCCCGGTGTACTTCGTCAGCAGCAACTCTCACAGCCTTGCCAACCTCGTCACCGGCCTGGCCCGACGCCGCCAGGACGAGCTCGTCGAATCAGTGGAACGCAGCGGTCCCGACGACCTGCGCGACGAGCTGCGCGCCTTCCGCGAGGGCCGGGCTGAGGGGAACTGGGACAACCTCCTCTACTTCGCGGCGCGCCTGTGGGACCGCAACGTGCTCACCGATGCGCAGCGCCTCGCGCTGCGTCGTGAGAATCGTGAGGCCGGGGTAATCGCGGTGAGCAGCCGCACCGCGCTCGACGTCGCAGCCCAGGTCATCGCGCTCGACAGGCTCGATCCCGCCGCGCTCGACGACCGTCTCGGCAGCGTGCATGCGCAGGCACTGCTTGCCAGCCGCGCGGTGATCGTCAACGTCGACTACCCGCTCGGGCTGGCCGCATACAACATCCTCCGGGAGGTGGCCGAGACCGCCGCCGAGCTGCGCGGCGTGTACATCCTCGGCAAGGCGGCGACCCTCAACGCCGACGTCGGCGACGTGATGATCAGCGACGTCATCCATGACGAGCACTCGGGCAGCACCTTCTGGCTCGACAACGCGTTCCGCGTCTCCGACATCGCCCCCTACCTGCGCTTCGGCAGCGGGCTCGACAACCAGCGCGCCGTCACCGTCAAGGGCACCTTCCTGCAGAACCGCGGGTATCTCGACTACTACCACCGCGAGGCGTTCTCGGTGGTGGAGATGGAGGCGGGTCCGTACTGCTGTGCCATGTACGAGATGAGCGAGGCGGCCCGATATCCGATCGGAGAACCGGTCAATTTTTCTCGCCTCCCGGTCGACTTCGGGGTCATCCACTACGCGTCGGACACGCCGTTCACGCAGGCGCGAACGCTGGGCGCCCGGGGCCTGTCGTACTTCGGGATGGACTCGACGTACGCCTCGTCGGTGGCGATCCTGCGACGCATCCTGCACCTCGAGGGCGCGCTCTCCGACGACCCGCGGCCCCTCGAGGTCCCTGCCGCCGATGACGGCGACGAGATGGACGCCGAGGTCGGGGTGTGAATCGCGTCCGCGTCGCGCGCGCCGGGATGCTCGTCGCCACCGTCCTCGCCGTGCTCCCGCTCGCCGGCTGCGGGTCGACGGTCTGCGCAGCCGGCGACAGCAGCTGCCAGCCAGCGCCCGAGAACCTCAACGTGCAGCCGCAGAACAGCACGCTGGTGGTCGGTGTCAACCGCATCTCCATAGCCCTGCTGGATGGCCGGTCCAACCCCGTTGCCGCCGCTGACGTGACCGTGCAGATCCGCGACCCTGGGGGACGGCAGATCGCGGCGCGTCCGTTGGAGAACATCTCCTCGGTGTACGGCGGCATCCCCATCTACGTCGGCACCGCACACTTCCCGGGCGCAGGTCAGTACGACTTCGTGGTGCACGGCTACACCACCGCCGCGCACGCCGCCGTGGACGGGCACGCCTTCGTCACCGTCGCCGCATCCGGCCCCGAGCTCGCCGTCGGAGCGCCAGTTCCCGCGCTCCACCAGGCTGTGCTCACCGACCCGGGGGTCACCATCTCGATGGTCGACAGCGGCGTGCCGCCGGACACCTGGCACGACGTCACCGTTGCCCAGGCACTGGCGGCGCACCGGCCGACGGTCCTGTTCTTCGGACAGCCCGGTTACTGCCCGAGCAAGACGTGCGGGCCCACCGTCGCCATCCTCAAGCAACTCTGCACACAGTACTGCGGCCGGTTCTCGTTCCAGCACATCGAGACCGACTTCCCCGCCTCGGCTGCCCAGGTGTTCAACAACCCCGCGTTCGCGGCCTTCGGGCTGCAGACCGACCCTTGGGTGTACTTCGTCAACAGCGACGGTGTGATCGCCGACCGGTTCGAGGGGCCGATCACCCTCGACGAGCTCCAGGGCGCGGCGGAGGGCACGCTCGCCGGGCACGTCCCGGCCGTCTCCCTGAGCTCCTGATCAGCTGACTCGGGCCGCAGACCATGCCGCTCCTCTCGCTCGAGAATGTCGCGGTCGCATTCGGTGCGGATGTCATCCTGCGCGGCGTCACGCTGCGCATAGAGCCACGCGATCGGCTCGCGGTGGTCGGAGCCAACGGTGCCGGCAAGACATCCGTCCTCGATGTCATCGGAGGTGCGCTCGAACCGAGTGAGGGCGTCGTCGAGCGTCCGCGCAACCTGCGCGTGGCCTACCTGCCCCAGGATGCGCCCGAACCGGTGGGGACGACCGTGCTCGACGAAGTGCTCGCGTCGCGCGCCGACCTGCTCGCCGTGCACGCCGAGCTGAGGAAGCTCGAGGCCGCCATGGGCGCGCAGCCAGATGACCTGGAGGCGGTGATGGCGCGGTACGGCGAGCTGCAGCACGCGTACCAGGACGCCGGCGGCTACGACGTCGAGGCGCGGGCTCGGGAGGCACTCGGTGGGCTCGGGATCGATGAGTCCCTGCAGGCACGCGATCCCCGCCAGCTGAGCGGCGGACAGAAGCGCCGCGTCGAACTGTCGAAACTGCTCCTCGCCGACGCCGACCTCCTGCTCATCGACGAGCCGACCAACCACCTCGACCTGGCCTCCATCGAATGGCTCGAGGAGTTCATGGGCGAGGTGCGCTCGACGTTCGTGCTCGTGTCGCACGACCGCCGCTTCCTCGATCGCGTCTGCTCATCGGTGCTCGAACTCGGTCACGGGGTCGCCGAGGAGTACCCCGGCAACTACAGCCAGTACGTGCGCCTGCGCGGTGAGCGGCGTGCCCGACGGCAGAAGGAGTTCGAAGCGCAGCAGGCCCACATCGCGCACCAGGAGGAGTTCATCCGCAAGTACAAGGCGGGACAGCGCGCCAAGGAGGCGCGCGGACGGCAGAAGCAACTCGACCGCATCGAACGGGTGGCGGCCCCCCCGCGTGACCGGCGCCCGCGGCTGCGCTTCGCGGGCGCGCCCGGCTCCCAGATCCTGCTTAAGACGAGCGAGCTCGAGGTCGGGCGCGGCGACGCCGTGCTGCTCCGGACGCGCCCGCTCGGTATCGCTCCCGGCGAGCGCATCGCCATCGTTGGACCCAACGGGTGCGGCAAGTCGACGCTGCTGCACACCCTTGCGGGCGAGCTGCCGCCGCTCAGGGGCACCGTCAAGCTGGGACCGCGCACGCACCTCAGGCTGTACCGCCAGGACCTCGGCCGTGACGGCGAGGAGGCGGCGGCGAGCGCGTACTCGACGGACGACGAGCGCACTGTCATGGAGGACCTGCTCGCGGATCATCCCGTCGGCGTTGGGCGCGCGCGCACCGTGCTCGGTGCGCTCCTCTTCAGCGGCGACGACGTGCACAAGCTCGGCGGCGATGTCAGCGGCGGGGAGCGCGCCCGCCTGCTGCTCGGCAAGGTCGCGCTCGATGAGACCAACCTGCTGCTGCTCGACGAGCCCACCAACCATCTCGACATCCCCGCACAGGAGGTGCTCGAGCAGGCGCTCACAGG
>CATPAP010000005.1 GCA_955651875.1 Candidatus Dormiibacterota bacterium | reverse complement strand
TCGTCCCTCACGATTCCCAATCAATGATAGGGACCGCAATAGTCGATCGGAAAACTCGTCGCCACCACAGCACACGCGAGGAGATCCTCGAGGCGGCGTGGGCGCTGGCCCGGCGTCGCGGCCTGGGCGGCATCGCCATGCGCGACCTCGCGGAGCAGGTCGGGATGCGCCAGCCGTCGCTGTACACCTATTTCGTGTCCAAGAACGCCATCTACGACGCCATGTTCGAGCAGGGCTGGCACGGCCTGCTCGAGCGCGTGCTCGTGCTCACCCTTCCCGACGACGCCCGCGGCGTGCTGCTTGTCGGCTCGCAGGTGTACCTGGAATACGCACTCGCCGACACCGCGCGCTTTCAGCTCATGAACGAGCGTCCCATCCCAGGCTTCGAGCCATCTGCGCAGGCATACGCGCCGGCCGTCGAGGTGCTCGCCCTTTTCACCGACGCTCTGGCAGCGCGTGGCATCGCGGATCCGCGCTCCATCGACATGTGGACCGCCATCCTCGCCGGGCTGGTCAGCCAGCAGGTCGCCAACGAGCCTGGGGGGCGGCGCTGGGTTGACCTCGTCGACGCCGCGATCGACATGTTCATCGGTTACACGCAACAGCGAACACGGGGGACGAGGCGATGACAACAACCATGGCGACGACCATGACCTCAACAGCGATGCGCCGGCTGGGGCGCGACGACATGACCGCAACAGCGACCGTGGAGTACGCACGGATGCTGCGCCTCCTGCGCTCTCTCGACGCGGCCGACTGGAGCAAGCCGACGGATTGCGACGAGTGGGACGTGCGTGCGGTCGTGGCACACCTCGTCGGCACCGTCGAGTCGTCGACATTCCGCGAGCAGGTGCGTGTCGCTCGCGCCGGCAGCAAGGTTGCCAAGCGCCGCGGTCGGCCCCAGGTCGACGGCATCAACGAGATCCACGTCCGCGAGCGCGACGGCGTGGCACCTGCCGCGCTCCTGGCGCGGCTGGAGGCGGCCGCACCCGCATTCATCAGGTTCCGCGCGCGCGTGCCCGCCCTGCTGCGCCGCGTGAAGATGCCGACGCCGCTGAGCCGCAAGTTGTCGGTCGGCGAGCTCGTCGACCTCATCTACACGCGCGACGTCTGGATCCACCGTGCCGACATCTGCACGGCCACCCACCGCGAGATGGAGTTGACGCGCGACCACGACGGTCGCATCGTCGCGGACGTGGTTGCGGAGTGGGCGGGTGCGCACCAGCAGCCGTTCACGCTCGAGCTCGACGGCCCCGCCGGCGGCAGCTTCGCAGTGGGCGACGGTGGCCCGTCGATGCGACTCGACGCGAACGAGTTCTGCCGGTTCGTGTCGGGGCGCACGCACGGGGACGGTCTCCTTGCCACCCAGGTCTTGTTCTGACCCGATCGAATCCCTGGCCATGCCCCCATTTAAGATGTGTGGGTGAGCTGGGCCACGTACGGAACCTTCGTCGCGTTCGCGGCCATCGTCGTCATCGCACCCGGCCCCGATTTCGCAGTGGTGCTCAAGAACTCGCTGGCGCGCGGGCGCAGCGCCGGCTTCTTCACCAGCCTCGGGGTGACCACCAGCTGCCTGGTTCAGGGCACGCTGGCCGCCTTCGGGGTGGGTGTGGTCATCGCGCGGTCGCAGGCGCTCTTCCTCGCCATCCGCTGGGCCGGCGTCGCCTACCTCGGCTACCTCGGTGTCCAGGCGCTGCTCGCCGCGCGTCACGGGCGGAGCTGGAGGGGGGCCGAGCCCGCGGGCGCGCCTGCGCGCACGCGGCGATTCACCGCGTGGCGCCAGGGCTTCCTCTCCAACATGACCAATCCCAAGGTGCTCGCCTTCTACCTGTCGGTGCTGCCGCAGTTCCTCGGCCACGCCGGCACCCCGACCATCGATGCGCTCGCGCTCGCCTACACGCACGCCGTGCTCGGCATCCTCTGGCTCTCTGCCCTGGTGACCTTCCTGCACCGCATGCGGCCCTGGATCGAGCGCCCCCGCGTGCGCCGCTCGCTCGACGCGGTCACCGGTACCGCGCTGATCGGCTTCGCGTCGGCGCTCGCCGTGGAGGGCCGCTGACACCCCACATTGGAGGCTCCAGCGCCGGGCGTTGACAGGGCTTGGTGGCCGGCCTTCGCCCGCCTCACGGGACTGGTGCATCTCAAGCACAACACTCCGCTTGGCAAATGTGGTACGTTTGGTGCTCCTGAGAGGAAAGGGCGGGTCGCAGTGTTGACACCTGCCCGGAGGGGATCCGTGCGACGCAAGGGGGCTGTAGGGGGCGCTGCATCGGCAGCTGATGCCGGTTGGCCGGCCGACCAACCAGTCCCTCACCGCGGGCGGTGGTCCCCATGAGAGTGCTGTTCTGCGACCGCCATCGGTTGTTCACTGAATCGCTGGCGCACGTCCTCAACAGTCTTGGCCATGACGTGTTCTTCTCGTCCTCGCCAGAGGTGGCCGTGGAGATCGTCGCCGCGACGGCAGTTGATGTTTGCGTCATGGAGATGGACTTCGGTGCCAACCGGCTGGTGCCTGCGATCACCTGGCTGCAGCAGACAGCACCCCCGACCCCCGTCCTGATACTCTCGGCGATTGATGACCCCGAGCTGCTTGCTCCCTTGCTGCGCGCCGGCGCAGTCGGTGCGGTGTCCAAGGAGGGTGAGTTGGAGATGGTCCTCGATAGACTGACGACGGTCGCCAGCGGTGGACCGTGGCCGACCAACGGTTCCGCTGTGACCCGCCGCAGCTCGCTGCGAAGCGCCAACAGGAGTGGTCTCGACGACCTGACGCGGCGCGAGAGGGAAGTCCTCGACCGCCTCGTGCTCGGCGAGGGAACGGCCGCGGTCGCGAGGGGAATGAGCGTCAGCCACTCGACCGCACGAACGCACATTCAGCACGTCCTCGACAAGCTCGGTGCCCATTCCCGGCTGGAGGCTGTGGCTCTGGCCGTGCGGGAGATACAACGCGGCAGGCTCCATTCTCGCCGGTACCCTGAGCCGGACCGCCGCCCAACGCACCTGGAGAGCGCGTAGCCCGCGCCACTTGGGTGGAGCGCGGTCGTCCCGGCCCAGATCACGGATCGCCGACCGGCTGCCCCTCAGCGACTGCTGTTGAGGCGGCGTAGGATCGCCAGTAGATCGGGATGGTCGCTCAGTGCGCTGCCGGCATAGCGCCACGCAAAGGTTTGTTGTCCCGACCACCCTGACGCCTTCCACTGGCTGACCATCGCCGCCAGCTCGGCCGCGGTCGGGAACCGGTAATAGTTGTCCTGGAACGCCTGGATGACGCCCCAGTACCGGCGTACTCCCGCGGACCTCAGTGCGGCGATGTACGTGGGTATCTCGGTGGTGCTGCAGGCTGCGCCCCGATGGCAGGGGTACGGGTCGATCCCCATGATGTCGACGCTTCCGTTGAACTTCGCGTAGTTCGAGGGGAACTCGATGACCGCGTAAGTCGGATATCCGGGCAGGAGTGAGTGGATCAAGGCTGTCCGTGCGCGCAGAGCTGTGGCCGCCGAGGGGCAGGTCGAGTTGTCTGGTTCGTCGGCGATGTAGAACCCGTAAAGGTGGGCCCTGTTCGGCATGACGTGGGCCGCGATCAGTGCGGTCAGGTTCGCGTCATTGACCGCCCATGTGCATGAGGTCTTGGTCCAGTTGCCAACCCACACCAGTCCCTTCTGCTTGGTAAGGCCGGACAGACCCGTGGCGGTCACGTCCGCGAGGGTGAAGCCGAAGCCCGCGGTGGCAGGATCCGCGGTGTCAGTCATGTACGACTGGAATCCGGCTGGCAGCGCTGCGGGGGTGGCGGCAGGCGGCGCCGGCCCGCGCGACGCACCGACGGCGAACCAAGTCAGCAGACTGGCGACGCCGCCAACAACAATGAGAGCCAGCGCCATGAGGCGAGCCTTCATCGAGCCGGGTGATCGCCTCTTCAGTGGACGAATAGTGACGCGGCGCCGGCGATCACGGCCCACGCCACGAGCAGGACGATGGGGATCACCGAGAGCCAGTGCAGCGCCTCCTGGCGCTGGTGACGCCGGTGGAATCGGCTCAGCCGCTCCGCCAGTGCGGGATCCTCGGCGACGGGCCATGCGCCCGCACGCTGGGTATCCGAGCCATCCGAGTGTCGTACGAGGATTGTCACCATCGATTCCCCCGGTCGCGAGAATGCCCATCAGGGTGCGGCACCATGTCGCTCATCACCACATGCAGCAGGCGTAGCGGCCGTACGTCATCTGTCGTCAGTGGATTGGCTGGGCCGCAGTGCGAGCGCCATCGTCTCGGCAAGCAGTACAAGTGTCTGACGCAAGGTGGGGTTGGCCAGATACTCGAGATCGATGCCCACCCGGCGTGGCACGAGCTCGGTGAGGTAGTACGCCTCCTGGGCGACGCCGGCCGGGATCCGTAGCGTGCCCATCCGAACCTGCACCGGCCCGGTCATCCCGGGCCGATGTCGCAGCACCTCGCGGCACGCCGGCGGATAGCGCCGGGCGAGGGCGACCGTCTCGGGCCTGGGCCCGACCAGCGTCATCTCACCGCGCAGCACATTGACTAGTTGCGGCAGCTCATCTATGTGCGTCCGCCGCAGGAAGCCGCCGACCCGGGTCACCCGGGGGTCGCCGGCGATGCAGAGCTCTGGACCGCCGGCTCCGACCGGCATGCTTCTGAACTTGTACATCGTGAAGCAGACGCCTCCCTCACCCACGCGTCGCTGACGGAACCAGGCCGGTCCCGGGCTCGTCAGCCGCACGGTGACGGCGACCGCGGCCATGGCCGGCGCGAGCATCCCGAGCCCCACCAGCGATACGAGGAGGTCGAGAGCACGGCGCCGAAATCCAATCCCGGTGTCGAGCGCGACCGCGGGAGTCAGGTGCTGGGTGCTCATGCCGACCTGGATCCGAACATGTGCAGCGCCGGCGTTGGCGAGTCGAGCACCTCCTCGTACAGCGCGCCCAGCGCCAGTCCGGCGTCGGCAGCCACGAACCTGCCCGCCACCGCGATCCGCCCCTGCTCGGCCATGCGGTGGCGCTCGTCGGGGTGGTCGAGAAGATGGCCGGCTGCAGCGGCGACGGCTGCCGGCCGGGCCGGCGGCACGAGGAAGCCTGTCTGCCCTGGTACGACCAGCTCGGGCACGCCGTTGACTGCGCTCGCCACCACGGGCAGGCCGCAGCGCATCGCCTCGACGATGGCGCAAGGCAGACCTTCGTACAGGCTCGTCATCACGAACACGTCGAGGCCGGGAAGCAGGTCAGTGACATCGCTTCGCTCACCGACGAGATGCACGCGGCCGTCCAGGCCTCGGCGCCGGATGAGGCTCTCCGTCTCTGAGCGCAGTGGGCCATCGCCGATCCACACCGCGTGCAGGTCGGGCCGCCCCAGGAGCGCCATCGCCTCGACGAAGTGGTGAGGTGCCTTCTGCGAGTCGAGGCGCCCCACCGTGCCGAGCAATCCGACATGTGCCGGGATGCCGAGACGTTGCCGTGCACGTGCGCGCGTTTCCGCCGTCTGAACGACCGAGCGACTGTCGATCGACACCGGGATGACGCGCATGCGCTCAGGCACCGCCAGCCGCAGGCGCACCGCCTCGGCAGCAACCGAGACGCCGACGGCGATGAACCGGTCGGTCATACGGCCGAGTCGCCGCTCGGCGGCGATGTATGCCGCTCGACGCAGGGGTGACTGAAACTCATGGAACGGGAAGCCGTGGAAGGTGTGCACCACCGCCGGCACGCGCGCGGCACGGGCGGCGAGCCTCCCCAGCGCGCCGGCCTTGGTGCTGTGCGTATGCACGACATCAAAGCCGCCGACCTCGAGGAGCGTACGGATCTCGCGGGCGCTTGCGAACGCCTCGCCCGCGGCGAGCTCCGGCTTCATGTGCCGAAGGATGAGCACCTCGAACCCCGCCGCCGCGGCACGGTCGGCGAGTGGGCCGCCGGGGCCGGTGATGAACACCGTTTCAAACCGATCGCGATCGAGTGCCATCGCCCCCCGCAGGGCCACGCCGCCCGCTCCTGCGATGAAGCGCGTGATCACCTGAGCGACACGGATTCGGTGACCCGGTAGGGGTCCGCACCACACGGCGGTCGTCACGACCGCGCCTCGTGTGCCTGCGCGGTGCGCAGCGCCGGCCTGTGCACGCGCGTCGCTCTGGCAAACAGTGTCACGCACGCCACCGTGCTGCTGATGTAGGCCGCGCTCGAGGCGATGGCCGCCCCGGTGACGCCCAGGTGGGGGATGAGCAACAGATCGAGCACCACGGTGACCGCGACACCCGCCCCGGTGGCCGCTGACGCCAGTCCCGGCCGTCCCTGTCCGTAGAGGTAGCCGACCGCCACCGCCGCCAGGCCTTCACCGGCGAGTCCGACGAGCAGGATGCAGGCGGGGATGACAGCCGCGGCAAAGGCAGGGCCGTACAGGGTGGGCACGACAAGGGGCGACAAGACGGCCAGTGGCACCGCGCCTGCGGCGACGGCCACGCCAACCCGTCGCATCATCGTCCGTGGGTTGGCCGTGGATCCCGACGGCTCGTGCCGCGCGAAGTGCGGGTAGAGCACCCACAGCACGGCGTCCGATGGCACGCGCAGTAGTTCAGCGTATTTGGAGGCGACAGCGTAGATGCCCAATGCGGCTGGCCCAGCGACCGCTTCGACGATCACGAAATCGAGTCGGAGGTTGACGAGCAGGAGCACGCTGCCCACCTCTCCGCGGATGCCAAAGGCCCAGATCTCGCGCGCCAGTGTGAGGTCGACGGCCCATCCCGGCCGGCGGAATCCACGTCGGGACAACCGGGCCCACGCGACTGCAGCGGTGATCACGTCGGCACCCAGCAACGAGAGGATGATCAGCAGGCCCTCGCGCAGGCCGAGCGTCCACAGCAGCCCGAAGACGGGCAGAAAGCTGATCTCCTCGATGAGGATCACCAGGCTGCTTGCGGGAACGTCGTCCTCGCCCTGGCAGCAGGCCTTCGCGGTCGACACCACGATCTGACTGAGCACGAGCACCGCGGCCAGAGCCACCAGCGCCGGCGCCAGTTCGGGAAACAGCGTGGGCCCGGCGACGACGCCGAATACCAACCAGCCGAGCGCTCCTCCCAGGCCGCCGACCAGCATGACCGCGACCAGCGTCGCCCGCAGCCGCGGGCGATCCCGGCGCGCGGGGGCGAGAAAGTACGGAGAGGCCGCGGGGATGGCCCCGGTGCCGAGGAATCCGGCGACGGAGGGCAGGACGCGCAGCAGAGCCAGGGCGCCGACCCACACCGGTCCTCCGGTCCGGGCGATGAGGAGCGTCGCCACCGCGACGGCGGCGAGCGCACCGATGCGTGCCGCCAGATTGGTCAGCACCAGGCTGCGCACGTCTCGGCCGCGGAATGCCCTGCCGAACACCGTCGACTTCATCCCGCCGCCTCGCGACCCGCGCTGCGCAGCGCCGCGATGCGCAGCGCGGCGATGATGCCGAACAGCGCCCAGAGGTGGCGGAAGTGCAGAACCTCGTAGATGCCTGCCCCGATGGCGAACGTGATGAGCGCGCCCACCAGTGCTCCCGGATGCACGATCACCGACGCGACCTCGCGACGCATCGAAGCCAGCGCGCCGCGCGCGTACCAGATCACCGCGCTGATCAGCGCGAGGAGTCCGAGGGCGCCGAGAAGACCCCGCTCCGCGAGCGCTGCGGTGTAGTCGCTGTGCGCCTCAAACTCGGCCGGTGCGGCCTGCGCGATCAGGGTGGGCTTGACCGCGCCCGGACCAATGCCGACGATCCCCCCTCCCACGGCGAGGCCGAGCGTCTCCTGGAGGAGCGCATCGCGGCCCTGTGCGCTCTGCGCTTCGCGCCCGATGTAGTCCCTCAGGACAGTGGAGCTCGCCGCCGCATCCTGCACAAGCGTGTTGATGTTCACCTGCGAGATCACCACACCGGACAGCAGCAGCGCGGTGCACAAGGTCGCCAGCCCAGTGGGGACACCCCGGCGGCGGCAGACGCCGATGGTGCCGGCGACGACCACCGCGGCGACCAATGCCAACGAGAATCCGTTGGAGCCGGTCAAGACGACGGCGGTCACCAGCGCGATGTAGGCCAGCCAGCGCACTGCCCGACGGCGTGGGGTTGCGCTCGCCCACACCATCATGAAGCAGAGGTCGAAGTATCCCGCCGCCAGGTTGGGGTCGCCGAACGTGAGCGCCGCACGACTTCCGGTACGGGCGGTGATGCCGGCGATGAAATCGATCTGGCCGAGGACGGTGACGACGAGCACGACCGCCCAGATGACGCCGCTGTACGCCCACGTCCGCACCACGAGTGCGAAGCCGCGCGGCCTCTGGCAGACCGCGACCACGGCGCAGCACCACGCGAGCATGAACAGGTCCTGCGTGAGGGATACGAGACCGGTTCCCGGGTACTCGCCGACGAGGGCGGCGAGCGCGCCGGCCACGACCATCAGCGACACCGGGAGCACATACGGAAGGCGCATCGTTCGGCGGGACGTATGGCCCCACGCCAGGACGCTGACGATGGACAGGACGGCGAACACGTCTGGGAGGGAGGTGTTGCCCGGACCCGACGGTTGCAGCAGTGGAAAGGTCGCGATCGTCGCCGCCGTGGTCAGCGCGGCGGC
>CATPAP010000004.1 GCA_955651875.1 Candidatus Dormiibacterota bacterium | reverse complement strand
GTCCTTCACGCTCCAGGGCTGGCGTGACCACCAGGTCGACGCTGACCGCCCCGGTGCCGGAGTCGAGCACACGGGTGCTCGACTCGTCCTTGGGGCGGATGGCAAGCGTGTACTCGTCGGGGCCGAGATGCTGCTCGGCGATCTCGACTCCGTTCTCGGTGGAGGTCCACTCACCGCGTCGCGCCGCGGCGAAGACAGACTGCGCAGACGGACCGAGGCGCGGTCCGATGACGCCGGCGTTGATCGCCAGCACGCGGCGCGTGATGCCGTCGACGTCGTTGGAGAGCCGCACCTCCTTGACGTTGACTTCGTCGGCGATCAGCTCCCGGTATGGCTCGAGGAGTCCGGGATCCGCAACGGCCACGGTGACCGACGGCAGCGGCAGGCGCACCCGCAGATCCGCCGCGCTGCGCACCGACAGCACCGCCGAGCACACCTCGCGCACAGTGTCCATCGCGGTGACCAGGCCGTCGTCCGCGGGGAGCTGCTGCGGCTCTGGGAAGTCGGTGAGGTGAACGCTGCGCTCATCGGACAGGCCGCGGTACACGGTCTCGGTGATCATCGGAAGCAGCGGCGCGGCCACCCTGCACAGCGTCGTCAGCACGGTGTACAGCGTGTCGTAGCAGTCGCGCTTGTCGTCGGTGAAGCCGCTGGCCCAGACGCGCTCGCGGCTGCGCCGGATGTACCAGTTGTCGAGCACGTCGTTGATGAACGTGGTGATGACGCGGCAGGACGCGTACAGGTCGTATGCGTCCATGTGGGCCGCAACGGCCCCGACGAGCTCGCCTGTCTTGGCGAGGATGTACCGATCGAGGACCCCACCCGCGTCGGTGCGCAGCACAGCGCGGTAGCCATCGATGTTGGCGTACTCGCAGAAGAACCTGTACGCCTGCCACATCGGGATGACCACCTGCCTGAGGCCGTCGCTGATCGCGGTCTCGGTGACCACCAGGTCCTGGCCGCGGAGCACCGGTGAGTTGAGCAGCGACCAGCGCACCGCATCGGCCCCGTGCTTGCCGAACATCTGCTCCGGATCTGGGTAGTTGCGCAGACGCTTGCTCATCTTCTGGCCGTCGTCGCCGAGGATCACGCCGTGCACCACGCAATTGCTGAACGCCGGCTTGTCGAAGATGGCGGTGGACAGCACGTGCAGGTTGTAGAACCAGGCGCGGGTCTGGCCGATGTACTCGACGATGAAATCGGCCGGAAGGTGCGAGTGGAACCAGCCGCTGTTCTCGAACGGATAGTGGGCCTGCGCGTAGGGCATCGAACCCGACTCGAACCAGCAATCGAGCACCTCCTCCACACGTCGCATCGTGGAGCGCCCGCTCGGATCGTCGGGGTTGGGGCGGGTGAGCTCGTCGACGTCCGGACGGTGGAGGTCGTCAGGCCGTACCCCGAAGTCGCGCTCGATCTCGTCGAGCGATCCATACACGTCGACGCGCGGATGCACGGGGTCGTCGCTCTTCCAGACCGGGATCGGAGACCCCCAGAAGCGGTTCCGGCTGATCGACCAGTCCCGGGCACCGCCGAGCCACCTGCCGAATGCGCCGTCACGCACGTGCGCAGGAACCCAGTTGATCTCCTGGTTGAGCTGAACGGCCCGGTCCCGGAATGCGGTGACCTCGACGAACCACGAGTTGACGGCGCGATAGATCAGTGGGGTCTCGGTGCGCCAGCAGTGCGGATAGCTGTGCACGTACGTCTCGTGGCGGACAAGTGCGCCCATCTCGCGCAGCCGGCGCACGATCAGCGGGTTGGCCTCGAAGACCTGCAGCCCCTGCCAGTCCGGCACCTCGGCGGTGAAGCGACCCCTCTGGTCGACGGGAACGACGACGCGGATCCCGTTGGCCTCGCACAGACGTTGGTCGTCCTCCCCGAAACCGGGCGCCATGTGCACCGCGCCGGTGCCTTCGTCTTCGGCGATGAAGTCGGCGGCGAGCACGCGAAAGCTGTTGGGCTCGTCTGCGAAGAAGCCGAAGAGCGGGGCGTAGGTGCGACCGACGAGCTCGGCGCCCGCCAGCGTGCCGGTCCTCGTCGCCCCGGCGAGCTCCTTGGTGTAATTGGTCACCGCGCGCGCACCGATGATGTAGCGGTGGCCGTCCTCCTCGAACACCGCGTAGTCGGCCGCTGGGTCGACTGCGATGGCCAGGTTGGAGGGCAGCGTCCACGGGGTCGTCGTCCACACCAGCAGGTGGGTCGGCAGCGCCTCGCCCCTAATTGGATCGAGCGCGAACATGACCGTGACCGCCGGGTCCTGTCGATCGCGGTAGGCGTCGTCGAGTCGCGTCTCGAAATTGCTCAGCGGCGTTTCGCACTCCCAGCAGTACGGCAGGACGCGGTAGCCCTCATAGATCAACCCCTTATCCCAGAGCTGCTTGAAAGCCCACATCACGCTCTCCATGTAGGAGAGGTCCATCGTCTTGTACTCGCGCTCGAAGTCGACCCAGCGCGCCTGCCGGGTGACGTAGCTGCGCCATTCACCCGCGTACTCGAGCACCGAGCTGCGGCAGAAGTCGTTGAACTTGCGCACCCCGTACCTGGCGATGGCGAGGTGCCCGGAGATTCCCAACTGCCTTTCCGCCTCCATCTCCGCGGGCAGTCCGTGGCAGTCCCAGCCGAAGCGACGCGGCACCCGATATCCCTGCATCGTCTTGTAGCGAGGCACCGCGTCCTTGACGAACCCGGTCAACAGATGTCCGTAATGGGGCAGGCCGTTGGCGAATGGCGGGCCGTCGTAGAAGACGAACTCCCGAGCTGCGCTGCGCTGCTCGATGGACGCGAGGAAGGTGTGGTCGCGCTCCCAGTACGCGAGCACAGCCTCCTCGAGCGACGGGAAGTGCGGGCGCGGATCGACGGTGGGATATGGCGTAGCACTGTCCGGCACCGTCATAGCGTATCGGAACCCCAGAACGGCTCCGGTCGGGCCGTGATCAGTGCGGCGTGGGCGAGGGGGACGGCATCACGAAGACCAAGGGCGTCGGCGAGGCGTGCGGCGACGCCGACGCCGACGCTGACGGCGCGCCCGCGGGCGACGCCGACGGCGACGTCGACGGCGAGGGCGCAAACGTCGGAAGCACGGCGTTGATACCGCCGCCGGCCGGCAGTGCGCTACCCGGGGTGGTGATGATGAACACGGTCTCGCCGGGGAAGACGAAGCCAAGTCGCCTGGCCTGCTCCTCGAGCCAGTCGACGTTGTTCGCCTCGCCGATCTGACTCTGCCGCTGGGTGATCTGCTGCGCGAGCGACGCGTTCTCCGCGCTCAGCGACCGCACCCGGGCGTCGAGCGCACTGCCCTGTGCAGCCTCGCTGAAGACCGCGTAGGCGGCAAGGCCGGAGAAAGCGGCCAGGCCGGCGATGACCAGGCGGCGCGTCGGACTTGCATCGGATGCCAGGAGGTGACGAAGAATCGGTCGGCCCTCGAGAACGTGTGCGGAAACTGGCCGTGCGACCGTCCATAGAATGGACGCAACACGTCATTTTGACAAGGTCGCCCGATCAGCGCAGAGCTGATGTCTCCTCCCAGCGGCGCCGCCACTGCGCTGGATCGAGGTCGTGAAGGTCGGCGCCCTCGCTGCGCGCCCGCTGCTCGAGAACACGGAATTTGTCTGCGAAGCGGTTGGTGCGGGCGCGCAGGGCGCCCTCCGGGTCGACGCGCAGTCGCCTCGCCAGTGCAACAGCGGCGAACAGCAGTTCGCCCATCGCGTCGTCGAGCCCAGCCGGTGCCGGTGGTGGCGGCTCGTCCGGCGTCTGCGGGGCGAGGTGACCGGACGCCGGCTCGCGGCGGATCTCCCCCTCGGTGACGGTCCAGTCCTTGCCGCGCGTGCTCTGCATCGGCGCCGACGCCACGGCCGTCGCCAGCGTGTCGAGCGCCGATCGCAACGCTGCCACCGCAGACTCCGTGGTCGGGGTCTCGTCGAGGCCGAGCCGCGCAGGTCGTCTCTGCACGCCCTGCGCGAAGGCGAGCGCGGGGAGTGCGCGCGGGATGCCGTCGAGTAGCGACAGCCGCCGGCCCTTCTCGCTGCGCTTGAGTCGCTCCCAGTTGACCACCACCTCGGCGGCGCCGTCGACGGCGGTGTCACCGAAGACGTGCGGATGGCGGTGGATCATCTTGGCGCGCGTCGTCTCCGCAACGTCGCCGATGTCGAACCCGTCGTCGTCCTCGGCGGCGATGGCGCAGTGCATGAACACCTGCAGCAGCACGTCGCCGAGCTCCTCGCGAAGGGTTTCGTCACCGCCTCCGTCGATCGCTTCGAGAACCTCGTACGTCTCCTCCAACAGGTAGGGGCGGAGGCTGGCGTGGCTCTGCTCGCGGTCCCATGGGCACCCGTCGGGCGCACGGAGACGTTCGACGACCTCGTTGAGCGCGCGCAGCGAGCCAGCGGCCTCGTCCCTCATGGCGCACAGCGTACGCAGTTCGCGACGTGGATGTGATTCGCGAAACGGTCCGTCCGCACGCGCGGGGACGGGCATCTAGACTGGCTGACAAGGATCCCCGACAAGGATCCCCGAAGAGGTCGACAACGTGGAACCCCAGGCGCCCAGCGATGATCTCCTGCTGCTCGCCTTCGAGCTGGCCGGCTCTCTCAACGCGCGGACGGTGATGCGCCGCATCCTGGAACGGAGCCTCGCGGTGGCGTCGGCCGACCGGGCCACACTCTCGAGCTTCTCCGGCGACCGGCTGATCATCGAGGCCTCGGTGGGCATCGGGGGCGAGGTCACCTGGGTCGGCCGCGAGTATGGGAACGAGTCCCTGCTACGCCAGCCGCTCGTCCACGAGCTGCTCGACACCCGGCAGACCGTGCTCGGAGGTCTCATGACCAACGCTGAGGCGCTCCCCGAGTTCCGCGAGGCGCTCGACAAGGTGCGGCACACGGCGACGGTCCCCATCCTCGAGGAGGATCGGCTCGCCGGGATGCTCGTCCTCTCGCGCTACGAGGACCGTGCGTTCGTTCCATCCGACGTGCCCAGCCTCACCGCGTTCGGAGCGCTCGCCGGCCTCGCGCTGCGCAACGCCAAGCTGTACGAGGAGGCGACCGCAGCCACGCGCCGCCTGCAGGCCGCCGCCGACGCCGCCGCCGACGTGGCCGCGCTGCAGGACCTGCCGGCGCTCCTGCACCGGATCATCAAGCACGCGTGCGAAGCCGCCACCGCGGACTCTGCGGCGGTGATGCGGCTGGAGAACGGCACCGGCGTCATCGAGGCGACGTCGGGCGTGGCCCCAGTGGGCAGCCGGTGGCTGCTCGGCCCCGAGGTCGAGGCAGCGGTCATGGCGGGCCGACCGATCCAGGTGGCGACCTCCGAGCAGGACATCGACGAAGACCTCGAGCCGTTCGCGTCGCCCTACAGCCACGCGCTCATCGCGCCGCTGCAGTTCGCCGGCGAGCTGCTCGGCGTCCTCGTCCTCGGTCGCTTCCATGGCCGCCAGGAGTTCTCGCCCGACGACATCGCGGCGCTGCGACAATTCGCCACCCTCGCGGCGGTGGTCCTCCACAACGGCCGGCTCGTCCACCGTCTGCGCGAGACGGAAAAGATGAAGCGGGAGTTCATGGACATCGCCATGCACGAGCTGTGCGGACCGCTGACGGTGATCGAGGGCTCCACCGAGCTGCTGATTCGCGACGAGGCGGCCATCCTCGACTCCGAGGGGGAGCGGCAGCTGGCGACCATCCGCCGTCAGGCGGGACACGCGCGCACCTTGGCGGAGGACCTGCTCGTGCTGGCGCGCATCGAGAGCGACGACCTCGGGGTGGCCCACGACACCGTGCTCGTGGCCGACTCTGTCGGCGCAGCCGTCGAGCGTGCCCAGCCACGGGCGCGGCTGCGCGGCGGCAGCATCGACATTGAAGGGCCCGACGACATCCGAGCCCTCGGTGATCCCGCGCTTCTGGCGCGAATCCTCGACAACCTGCTCAGCAACGCCGTCGTCTATTCCATCAAGCGCCCCCGGATCGTCGTCACCAGCAGCGCGGACCCGCGGTGCGTCTACCTGCGAGTCCAGGACAACGGCCCCGGGATCATCGACGACGAGCGCGAGCGGATCTTCGCGCGCTTTTCGCGCGGGACGCACATCGGCGGCACCAAGGGATCCGGACTCGGGCTGCACCTCAGCCGCGAATGCGCCCGCCGCATGGGTGGTGATCTCCTCCTCGAGGAGAGCGGAGCGAAGAGCGGCAGCC
>CATPAP010000003.1 GCA_955651875.1 Candidatus Dormiibacterota bacterium | reverse complement strand
TACCTGCGCGGCCTCGGCATCGCCACCTTCAAGCTGCCCGAGCGACTCGAGCTCAGGGACGAGCCAGGGTGTCCCGCAAAGTCTTTTCGGCTGGTCATGAGGGGGTTCCCAGGCCGAGGATGGCGATCAGTAGGGCGGTGTCGTACTTGATCTTGCGGATGGTGGCTGCGATTTTGGTGTAGCCAGCCTGGCGGATGAGCCCGATTGCCAGGTTACGGAGCGTGGCCATGATGCGGGGGCGGGGGCCGGTCCGGACCCGGGAGGAATCCTCACGGTAAGTAACGTCCCGGACATAGTCGATTGGACATCACACTGCTCCTTCACTGTTCGGGGACGGCTAGAACAGCCCGTCTTGGCAGGCGGGTAGCTCGATACGCAGGCCTTTCCTGCGTCCGGCGCGGATGTGGGCGGCGCGGAGTTCGCCGCGCTTGACACGCTGCAACACGGTCTGCCGGGAGACGCCCAGGGACGCCGTGGCGACCTGGACGGGTACCCATCCGGCGGGTGCGTCGTCGGCGACGAGCTCCCGGATGGACTGGGTGAGGCGGATGCGCCAGGGCGCCCCGGGGGTGATCTGCTCGCCGGGGACGAATCCGTCGTTGAGCCACCGGTAGAGGGTGGAGGCGGTGATGCCGAGTTCGGCGGCGGCCTGGTGCACGCTCATCACCTCACCGTCTTCGTCGTGGCCTGTTCCGCCCTGACGGGCGGGGATGTTGTGGCGTTTGCGGATGGTGGCCACGTTAGCCGGGGTGAACGACATTCCTTGCGCGGTGTGGCGTTGCTGCTGGTTGAGGACTTTCGCGATCATCGAGTCGTCGTAGTGGACCGCGAGCCGTCCGATGAGGGAGATGGTGTCCTCGCTGGTGCGGTAGGGCGGCTTGGGCCTGGGCAGGTCGGCGCCGAGGGCGAGGATCCGCGCGCGCTCGTCCGGGCTGAGCTGGACCGGCCGGGCCTGCTCGCGGCGGTCCAGTTCGGCGTCGGCGTCGTGGGCGGCTTGCAGGGCGGCTTCCCATTCGGCTTCCAGGCCGCGGGCGACCAGCCGGTTTTCCGGGTCGACGGCGCGGTAGCGGCGTTCGGCCCTGGTCGCGGCGTAGCGGGCCTGCTCAGCCTGGCGGCGCCACTGGTCCAGCGCGACGTCGTTCCCGGCCTCGGCCTGGTCCGCGGCGTCGAGTGCGGCCTGAAGCGCGAGCGGAGTGAGGGCCTCCAGCACATGCTGCGCGACGGCCGGGTCGATTCGCAAGCCGCTGGCCCTGGTGCAGAACCGGCCCTGGCCGCCGCTGACCAGGACGCCGCCGTTGCACTGGTAGCCGGGGACGCTTTTGGCGGGTCCGCGGTAGAACACGCCGAGCCGCCGCCCGCAGATCCCGCAGATCGCCAGGCCCTGCAGCAGCGCGCAGCCTTCCCTGGTCGCGCCGGTCCCGGCGGCGCCGCGGGCAGGGGCCATGTTCGCGGCCAGGCGCGCGGTGTTGGCCAGGTAGGTGTCCCAGCTGATGTAGCCGGGATGATGGCCGGTCAGCAGCACCTGCCAGTCTTGGGAGCTGGTCACCACGCGGCGGCGGCTAGCCGGGGCCCCGCAGGCGTCGATGAAGCGCTCACCGCGGGTGCGGCCGTAGACGTAGGCGCCCGCGTAGGCGGGATGCGTCAGGATCTTGTGCACCGCCGGGTAGGCGGCCGTGACCCAGGCCAGCTGCCCGTCCCTGGCCGAGGGCAGCTGCAGGGCGTTCTCGCGCAGCCACAACCAGACCTGGCGGGCCGAACCGCAGGCAGCGAACCGTTCGAATACCGCGCCGATCGCGCCGCGGACCCCCTCATCGGGGTGCAGCAGGATCTGTCCGGGCTGCTCACCCCATACCAGCCCGGCCGGCAAGGGGATACGCAGTTCACCGCGGGCGGCCTTGTTCCGCAGCCCGCCGAGCATCCGGGCGCGCAGCACCTGCAGCTCCGCCTCGCTCATGGTGCCCTTGAGGCCGAGCAGGAGCCTGTCATCGAACATGCTGGGATGGTAGACGCTGGACTCGTCGGCGATCAGCGTGTCTGTGATTCCGCACAGGTCCAGCAGCCGGTACCACTCGGCAGAAGAACGGGCCAGCCGGGAAACCTCCAGTGCCAGCACGACACCGACCTGCCCGAGCGCGATCTGCTCGGTCATCTCGGTGAACCCGGCCCGGGCCGCCAGCCCCGACCCGCTGACGCCCAGGTCGGCGTCGATGACGCGGACCGCCGGGCGCGGCCAGCCCAGCGCGGCGGCCCGGCTCACCAGGTCGTACTGGCGCAAGGTGGACTCACGGTTACGTTCAACCTGGATGAGGGTGGACTGGCGGCAGTAGACGGCCGCCGCGCGGCGCAGATGCGCCGGCGTTACCTTCGGATCACTCACCGCCGCTCACCTCCCGATCCGTCGCGCCGGCCGGGGCCGGGGCTGGCGTCGCGGGCCCGGCCGGCGGTCCGGGTTGCGCAGCCTGGATGATCAGGCGCGTCAGGATCGCGGCCGCGGCCTGCGCGATGGGCGGGGGTAGCTGGCTGGCCAGCTCCGATGGTGGCGCCGGAACCCGTTCCGGCAGCAGACTGAGTTGGGCAGGCTGCACGGTCGTCCTCCTTGGCAGGTGACTGCCGTGCAGCTTGCTCCGCAGGACTCGCGGTGGTGGCGGATATCCGCGAAATCACCCGGAGAAGGCGCAGCAGGTCACCGGCCGCGGCGGCCACGCCGGCCGGGGGCTGCGGGCTGGTGCCGTCACCGGCCCAGGACGCCGGGATGCGCTTCTTGCTGCCGTCGGGCAGCACGAGTTCCAGCATGGCCGTGCCGCGTAGCCGCAGGCGGCGCCAGACCGGCAGGTCCAGCCCGTGCAGCGGGTGTCCCGGCCGTATAACCCGCACCGACGCCGGCCCCCCGGCAGGGGACGCCGATGCCGGCTCGCGCCGCGCGTTGCCGGTCATCGCTGTCTCCCGCCCTGGCGCCCGCGGGTGACCAGGACGCTGCGGCCGCCGAACCCGGCGGCGTGCAGCACCGCGATCGCGACCCGGACCGCGTTGTCCTCATCCAGGCCGGACACCAGGTCACCCAGGGCAACCGGCACCCCGGTGGCGATGCTCGCCGCAAGCGCCAGGATCTGCTCCTCACTTGATGAGCACGGCAGCCCGCCTGCCCGGCGTGCGGCCAGCGCCGCCGGGAAGTCCACTGACGCCATCGCCACACCGGTAATGCCATCGCGGCCGGATGTCAGGGCAGCGGCTGCGAAGTCGGCGCGCGTGAGCCAGGTGCCGTGCCCGATCAGCAGCTCAACCGCTGCCTCCAGGCCCAGCAGGCCCTTGGCCCATGCCCGCATCGCGGCCGCAAGGTCATGAAACGTCGTAGTGTCTCGCTTGCTCGGTGAAGGCGGTTTTCTATCTCCCAGTGGCTGCGGACCCAGGCGGCCAGGGTGGCCGGATCGGCGTCGCGGTCGCTGGTAATGAGGTAGACGACCTCGACGGTCTTCTTGCCGTTCCTCGTGACCGTGCGTCTCAGCTGCGCGACCTGGGCGGCTCCGGCGAACCCGATCCAGGCCGGCGCCAGCACGGCCTTGATGGTGCGCCGGGCGCGTCGGCCGTGGTCCGTGCTAACGGCCGAGACAGCGGGGACCGCGGTCCAGGGCAGCTTCTTGAGCTGCCGGTACAGGGAGGGCATGTTGGCCTTGACGGTCATCACGTAGTCGGCGCCTCGGGTGAGGATGGCCTGCGCGGTGTCATGCTGGGTGTGCATTGCGTCGATCGTGAAGACCGCCCCGGCCAGGTCGGTGAACGCCTTCAGCAGCTCCCGCACCGCGGGGATCTCATTCGATTTCTCGTCCACGGCGACCTGGCCGAGGACCGCGCCGATCCCGTGCGCGAAGGCCGCGACCAGGTGCGGGGCCTTCCCGGTCTTGTTCCTCGCGCCGCGGACGGTCTTGCCGTCGATAGCGATGACCAGCCGGCCGCCGGCCTGCACGGCCCTGGTCCACAGCCAGGCACCCAGGACCCGGTCGAGAACGTCGGCGCTGACCAGGGCGAACGCGCGCCGGAACGTGGACTCCTCCGCCGGCCCGCGGGCCGCGCCCAGCACCGCCAGGGCCTCCGGGCCGGCGTCGGCGGCCCACTGCCCGCGCCTCTTACGCGGGTCCGGGACCCGGGCAAGGAGATCAAG
>CATPAP010000002.1 GCA_955651875.1 Candidatus Dormiibacterota bacterium | reverse complement strand
TCGTCGACGGCCGCCATCAGCCGGCCTCCGTCGCGGCCACGGCCGTGGCCGTGGCCATGCTCGCCGGCTGCAGGTGCCCCTTGGGGAGCTTCTCGGGGTCGTAGAAGCGGCTGCGAGCGAGCAGCTTTACGAGTGCGTCCGGCATCGGCTTCAGCGGCACGGCCTCGATCGTCATGACGTCGCCGTTGCGACGCGACACGTAGTTGACCTTGCCCTGCTCGGCGTCCTGCTCTGGATGGTCGAAGCGCCACTGGGATCCCCGACTCTCCTCGCGCCGGATTGCGCTGCGCACAATGGCCTCGCTGACGGTGAGCATGAAGTCGACGTCGCGACAGGTGTGCCAGCCCGGGTTGAGTACGCGGCTCCCATTCACGCGCATCTTCGCGCTGAGCTCGCGGAGCTCCGCGATACCTACCAGCGCTCGCTCGAGCGACTCCCTGCTCCTGCCGATGCCCGCGTCGTCCTGCATTGCTGCCTGCAGCGCTTCGTGGATGAGGTAGGGATTCCCCCCCGCCCTGCTCGACGGCCCGAGCGGAGCCAGCAACATACGCTGCTCCTCCTCCACCTCGCGCTCGTTGACCTGCCGGTCCGCGCCGCCGCTGCGGGCGAACTCCGCGGCCGCCACGCCGGCGCGGCGGCCGAAGACCAGGATGTCACCGAGAGAGTTGCCGCCGAGGCGGTTGGCACCGTGCAGGCCGCCGGCGGACTCGCCAGCCGCGTACAACCCGGGCACCGTGGTCGCCGCGGTCTCAGCGTCGACGCGAATGCCTCCCATGGTGTAGTGGATGGTGGGGCCCACCTCCATCGGCTCACGGGTGATGTCGACCGACGCCAGGGCGTGGAACTGCTCATACATGGAGGGCAGCTTCTTCATGATGTAGTCGGCGCCGCGCTCAGTGATGTCGAGGAAGGCGCCACCGTGCGGAGAGCCGCGTCCGGCCTGCACCTCCTTGTAGATGGAGCGCGCCACCACATCGCGCGAGCTCAGCTCCTTCTTGACCGGGTCGTACCCGAGCATGAAGCGCTCGTGGTCGCTGTTGAAGAGCAGCCCGCCCTCGCCCCGGACCGCCTCGGTGACGAGGATGCCGCGCGCCCCCGGCGGCCACACCATGCCGGTCGGATGGAACTGCACGAACTCCATGTCGAGCAGGTCGGCGCCAGCGCCGTACGCCATCGCCGCGCCGTCGCCGGTCCCCTCCCAGCTGTTGCTTGTGCAGCGGTACATGCGTCCCCAGCCGCCACTGGCGAGCACAGTGGCACCGGCCTTGATGACCACGAACCTGCCGTCGTTGCGGTTGTACCCCATCGCTCCGACGACGCGGTCGCCGTCCTTGAGGAGGCGGGTGAGCGTGTACTCCATGTAGCACTCGGTGCCCGCGGTGTGCACCAGCTTGTCCTGGCACGTTCGGATCAGCTCGAGGCCGGTACGGTCGCCGACGTGGGCGAGTCGTCTCCAGCTGTGCGCGCCGAACGCGCGCTGCATGATGAGGCCCTCGTCGGTGCGGTCGAAGAGGCCGCCCCAGCGCTCCAGCTCGTACACGCGGTCGATGACCTCGTGGGCGTAGAGCTCCACCATGCGCCAGTTGTTGACCAGCTGGCCGCCGAGCATGGTGTCGGCGAAGTGCACCTCCCAGCCGTCATCGCTGTCGAGATTGCCGAGCCCCGCGGCGATCCCCCCCTCCGCCATCACCGTGTGCGCTTTGCCGAGCAGCGACTTGGTGACCACGATGGTGCTGCAGCCCGCCTCGGCGGCGGCGATCGCGGCGCGCATGCCAGCACCGCCGGCGCCGATGACGAGCACGTCGCACTCGTGAGTGCTGTAGCTTTCCGCAGCCATCAGAGGACTATATGTGGGTCGATGAACACGCCGTGCTGGAGCAGGCGGATGTAAACGTCTGCGAGCATGACGCTGAAGAGGCTGAGCCACGCCCACATGGGGTGATTGACGTTGAGGCGGGTCAGCGCGCGCCAGGCGCGGTTGCGAGCCATGCCGAACCGCGCCGTCGAGTAGCAGTCCAGGCCACCGCCTGCGAGGTGTCGCAGCGAGTGACAGCTAAAGGTGTACGCGGTCAGCAGGATGACGTTGACCAGCATGATCCCGGTGCCGAGGCCGAGCCAGAGGTGGCCGCTCGTCGCCGCCTCCGTCGAGAAGAAGGCGCGGAAGACGTCGTACCAGAGCCAGCCGAGGATGATCAGCGCCGCGTACAGCGTGTAGCGGTGCAGGTTGTTGAGCACCATGGGGAACCGGGACTCGCCGTGGTAGTCGCGATGGCGCAGCTCGCCGAGTGCGCAGGCCGGCGGATCCAAGAAGAAGGACCGGTAGTACGCCTTGCGGTAGTAGTAGCAGGTGGCTCGGAAGATGAGCGGCGACCAGAGCACGAAGATCGCCGGGCTGATCGGGCCGTTCCGCCAAATGGTCGGCGAGAAGAAGGGCGACAGGTACGGGCCAGATTCGCTGACGTGGTTGACCGACCCGGGCGGCGACTCGATGAACGCCGTCCACAGCACATAGAGGCCGAAGCCGCCGAGCACTGCCACGACGGTGAGCGGGAGAAGCCACCACGGCTGGTCGCGCCGGAACCGCTGGAGCAGAGTGGGTGCGGCATGCTGGGCATGGGCCGCCGTCGGCGTCGCCGTGATCTGGGTCATCTATCCCCACTGCGCGCCGCGCGGCGCACCGGTGCAGAACGAGCGCGAAGTGGGTTTGATCGTAGCGAATGCGGCATGGATCCCGGGCGCGCCCGTTCCGCCCGCGCCCAACTATCCAAACGCACCAAAACAAAATTGGGGCTTGTTTGGGCGACCCAATCCTGTCAGGCTGCGATGGCATCGAACGGATGAGCGCCCCGTCCCACCCCGACCGCGACCTTCGCGATCCGAGGTTCGAACATGACGGGTGCGGCGTCGCCTTCGTGGCGACCACCTCGGGCACCCCGAGCCACCAGATTGTCGAGGCGGCGATGCGCGCGCTGGTCAACCTCGGCCACCGCGGCGCCACCGGCGCCGACCCGGACAGCGGTGACGGGGCCGGCATCCTCGTCCAACTGCCCCACGGCTTCCTGGACGCGCAGGCCGGTGTCGACCTTCCCGCGCCCGGTGCGTACGGCGCCGGCATGGTGTTCCTCCCGCGCCCAGCCCCGCCGCGGCGCATCGCGCAACAGCTCGTCGCCGACTGCTGCGCCGACGAGGGCGTGCGCCTGATCGGCTGGCGCGCCGTGCCCGTCGACGCCGCCGTGCCCGGCGCCACCGCCCGCGCGGCCATGCCGCACATCGCCCAGTTCTTCGTCGCCGCGGTAGGACTGGAGGGCGATGCGCTCGAGCGCCGTCTCTACGTCCTGCGTCGGGTCATCGAATCCCGCGCACGCGCGCTGTCCATGGACCGCCGGGCGCTGCACATCGCCAGCCTGAGCGCGCGAACCATCGTCTACAAGGGAATGCTCACCGCCGAGCAGCTCGGCTGCTTCTATCCCGACCTGGGCGACGAGTTGGTGACTTCGGCACTCGCGGTGGTTCACGCGCGTTTCTCCACCAACGTGCTGCCCCGCTGGGACCTCGCCCAGCCGGCACGACTGTCCGCGCACAACGGCGAGATCAACACGCTGCGCGGCAACGCGGCGTGGATGCGTGCACGCGAGTCGAAGTTCCGCAGCGCGCTCTTCGGCGGAGATGTCGACAAGATCCGCGGCGTGCTCGATCCCGACGGCTCCGACTCGACACAGTTCGACAACGCGCTCGAGTTGCTGACCTTGTCGGGACGCTCCGTCGAGCACGCCATGATGATGATGATTCCCGAAGCGTGGCACGGCAACGAACTGCTCGAAGACGAGCGCCGCGCGTTCTACGAGTTCCACGCCAGCCTGGTCGAGCCTTGGGACGGGCCCGCCGCGATCGCGTTCACCGACGGCCGCCTGGTCGGCGCCTGCCTCGACCGCAACGGCCTGCGGCCGGCCCGCTACCTGGTCACCGACGACGGCCTGGTGGTGATGGCGTCGGAGGCGGGCGTCCTAGAAATCCCAGAGGAGCGCATCGTCAAGAAGTGGCGGCTCGACCCGGGGCGACTGCTGCTCGTCGACACGCAGGCCGGGGCGATCCTCGACGACGGCGCCTGCAAGCGGCAGCTCGCCGGCCGCCACCCCTACGCCGACTGGATCCGCGCGGGCACCGTGCATCTCGACGAGCTGGCTCCCGGTGTCGACCAGGTCGAGCCGGACTCCGGCACGTTGCGCATCCGCCAGCACCTCTTCGGCTGGACGGATGAGGACCTGCGGCTGATCGTCGCGCCCATGGCGACGCACGGCGAGGAGCCGGTGGGGTCGATGGGCAACGACACCCCGCTCGCGGTGCTCAGCGACCGCCCCCAGCCTCTCTTCGCGTACTTCAAGCAGCTCTTCGCCCAGGTCACCAACCCGCCCATCGATCCCATCAGGGAGGCGCTGGTGATGTCGCTGGTCACCTCGCTTGGCGCCGGCGGCAACCTCCTCGAGCAGGGACCAACGCAGGCCAAGCGGCTGGAGATGCCGCACCCCATCCTCACCGCTGCCAACCTGGCGACGATCCGTCATGTCACCCAGCGCCAGTTCCCGGCCGAGACCATCACCACCGTCTTCCATGGCGCGCAGGGGACTGCAGGCCTGCGCGACGCTCTCGACCGCATCTGCCGCCTCGCCTCGGATGCGGTCGCGGCGGGCCGCACCATCCTCATCCTCAGCGACCGCGGTGCCGACGCCGGCCATGTACCGATCCCGTCGCTGCTCGCCACCGCGGCTGTGCACCACCACCTGCTCCGCGAGCGCACCCGCACCGGTGTCGGGCTCGTGGTCGAGAGCGGCGAGCCTCGCGAGGTGGCCCACCTCGCGCTGCTCCTTGGGTTCGGCGCCGAAGCGGTCAACCCATACCTGCTTCTCGACACCGCCTCCGAGCTCGCCGTCAGCGGCGCCGTCGCCAACCTTGACGGAGCCGCCGCACAGCGCAACGTCATCGCCGCGCTGCGCCAGGGTCTGCTCAAGACCATCGCGAAGATGGGCATCTCGACGGTGCTCTCGTACTGCGGTGCCCAGCTGTTCGAGGCCGTCGGCCTCGGCGAGGACGTCGTCGACCGGCATTTCACCGGCACGCCCACGCGCATCGGCGGGGCCGGGCTCGAGCGCATCGCAACGGACGCGCTGCGCCACCACGCACGCGCGTTTCCCGCAGCCGGTGCACCGCCAGCCGCGCTCGACGGTGGTGGCAACTACCAGTGGCGCCTCACCGGCGAAAAGCGGGCCTGGAACCCGGAGGTCATCGGTGCGCTGCAGCACGCGGTGCGCTCCGAGTCGGCCGAGCATTTCGCCCACTACGTCGCTCTTGCCGACCGCCAATCGACGGAGCGCCGCACCCTGCGCGGGTTGCTGGCGTTGCGTGAGGCCGACGCAGAGGTGCCGCTCGACGAGGTCGAGGGTGTCGACACGCTGGTGCGACGCTTCGCCACCGGCGCGATGTCGCTCGGGTCGATCTCACCGGAGATGCACGAGACCCTCGCCATCGCGATGAACCGGATCGGCGGACGCTCCAACACGGGCGAGGGCGGCGAGGAGGCGGCGCGCTTCGAGCCTGACGGTGACGACTCGCGTCGCAGCGCCATCAAGCAGGTGGCGAGCGCGCGCTTCGGTGTCACCGCGCACTACCTCGTCAACGCCGATGAGATCCAGGTCAAGGTGGCGCAGGGGGCCAAGCCAGGCGAGGGCGGTCAGCTGCCCGGCCACAAGGTCGACGTCACCATCGCGCGGGTGCGCCACGCCACGCCCGGGGTCGGGCTGATCTCCCCCCCGCCCCATCACGACGTGTACTCCGTCGAGGACCTCGCTCAGCTCATCCACGACCTGCGTTCGGTCAATCCCCGCGCGCGCATCAGCGTCAAGCTGGTCGCCGAGATGGGCGTCGGGCCGGTTGCCGCGGCTGTCGCGAAGGCACGCGCCGACCACATCGTCATCTGCGGGTACGAGGGCGGCACCGGCGCCGCGCCGCTGTCGTCGCTGACCCACGCCGGTGCACCGTGGGAGCTCGGCCTCGCCGAGGCACAGCAGACGCTCATTGCCAACGGCCTGCGTGACCGCGTCGTGCTGCAGAGCGACGGGCTCATGCGCACCGGTCGCGACGTCGTGGTCGCCGCCCTGCTCGGCGCCGAGGAGTTCGCATTCGCCACCGCGCCGCTCGTCGCCGCGGGCTGCGTGATGATGCGCGTCTGCCACCTCAACACCTGCCCGGTGGGCATCGCCACCCAGGATCCGCAGCTGCGCGAGCGCTTCACCGGCCGTGCCGAGCACATCGTCACCTTCATGCACTTCCTCGCAGAGGACGTGCGGCGCTGGATGTCACGGCTCGGCGTGCGCAGCTTTGACGACCTCGTCGGCCACGTCGAGCTGCTCGAGCAGGTGCACCATCGCGGCGGCGTCGACCTCGGGCGACTCCTCGTCCCCACCGCTGAGCCTCGTCACTCGATGCCTCGCAGCCCCCACGTCTGCGCGGGCGACATCGACGAGCGCGTGCTCGCGCTCGCCGGCGACGCGCTGGCCCGCGCCACACCCCTGCAGCTGCGCATGGGCGTGAGCAACGGTGACCGCAGTGTCGGCGCCCGGCTGAGCGGCGAAGTGGCGGCGCGGCACGGAGCGGCAGGTCTGCCTGCCGACACGATCAGGGTCGACCTCGCAGGTAGCGCAGGGCAGTCCTTCGGCGCCTTTCTCGCCGGTGGGATCACCCTGACGGTGCACGGCGAGGTGAACGACGGCTGCGGCAAGGGGTTGAGTGGCGGACGCATCGTGGTCGTGCCACCCGCGCACGCGCGCCGCCGCGCCCACGACAACGTCATCGCCGGCAACGTGCTGCTGTACGGGGCCACGTCGGGCGAGCTCTTCGTGCGGGGCGTCGCGGGCGAGCGCTTCGCGGTGCGCAACAGCGGCGCCCGCGCCGTGGTCGAGGGGACGGGTGACCACGCGCTCGAGTACATGACCGCCGGCGTCGTAGTCATCCTCGGGCGCACCGGGCGCAACGTCGCCGCCGGGATGAGCGGTGGCCTGGCCTACGTGCTCGATGTCGACGGCCGGTTCAGGCAGCGCTGCAACCCGGGGATGGTTCGGCTGGTCGACGCCGACGACGAGTTGGATGGCGAGACGGTGCGCGAGCTCCTGGAGCATCACGTCGCGTACACCCGGAGCCCGCTGGCGGAGGAGCTGCTCGAGGACTGGCCGGCGGCTCTGCCCCGCTTCGTCAAGGTACTGCCCATCGACTACGAGCGCGTGCTCGCCGGGCGCCGTGTCGCGCTCGAGGTCGCCGTCTGATGAGCGGGCGCGACTTCCTCGAGGTTCCCCGCCGCACCTCGCCGTACCGCGTCGCGGCCGAGCGAATCCGCGACCACGGTGAGCTCATCCATCCGCTGCCGCTGGCGACCGTGGAGGAGCAGGCGGCGCGGTGCATGGACTGCGGCGTGCCCTTCTGTCACCACGCCTGCCCACTCGGCAACCTCATTCCGGAGTGGAACGCGCTGGGCCGGACCGGCGACTGGCGCGGCGCCATCGAGAACCTCGAGACCACCAACAATTTCCCCGAGTTCACCGGCCGGTTGTGTCCGGCGCCGTGCGAACCGGCCTGTGTGCTTGCCATCGGTGGCGATGCGGTGAGCATCAAGGAGATCGAGCGCACCGCCATCGACACGGCGTTCGCCAATGGCTGGATCCGTGCCCGGCCGCCTGCCTACCGCACCGGTCGCAGCATTGCCGTGGTCGGCTCCGGACCGGCGGGTCTCGCCGCCGCGCAGCAGCTCAATCGCGCCGGGCACCGCGTCGTCGTGTACGAGCGCGCCGACCGTCCCGGGGGCCTCCTCCGCTACGGGATCCCGGACTTCAAGATGGACAAGGCGCTGCTCGATCGCCGGATCGACCTGCTCAGCGCCGAGGGCATCAGCTTCGAATGCGATTACGACTGCGGCGTCGACATCTCGGGGGAAGAGCTGCTCGAGCGCCATGACGCCGTCGTCCTCGCCGTCGGCGCGGAACGCGCGCGCGATGTCGACCTCCCCGGTCGCGAGCTCGCCGGCGTCCACCTCGGCATGGAGTACCTCACCGGCCAGAACCGCCGCGTCGCCGGCGATCCCGCCGACGTGCTGAGCGCGGCGGGCCGACATGTCGTGATCATCGGCGGCGGCGACACCGCGGCGGACTGCCTCGGCGACGCCCACCGCGAGGCATGCGCGTCAGTCCAGCAGCTGGTCATCTATCCCGAGCCGCCGCGCAGCCGTCCGGAGTCGAACCCGTGGCCGCAGTGGCCGCTGGTGCTGCGCAGCCACGCAGCGCACGAGGAGGGGGGCGTGCGCACCTTCGGCGTCGAGGTCACCGGTTTCGAGGGAGACGGCGCGGGCCGGGTGCGCGGCATCACCGTCGTCGACGTCGACCGGGACAGCGCCGCGGGGGCTCGCGGCCTTGTCCGCCGCCCCGGCACGGAGCGGCGCATCGACGCCGACCTCGTCCTGCTCGCCATCGGTTTCACCGGGGTCCGTCCGTCACCTCTGTTCGACCAGCTCGGCGTCCGCCTCGTGGGTGACACGATCGCCGTGGACGGCGACCTCGCGGCCGCGCCGGCCGTCACGGCGGCCGGAGACGCGGTCCTCGGCGCTGTCCTGGTGGTCAACGCCATCGCGCAGGGCCGCGGCGCGGCCGCCACCTGCGACGCGATCCTGCGGGGCTCCGGGCAGGCCGCCGCAATCTGACGCCGGCACCGCCACCGACCCGCTAGCCTCGGCAGCCATGGTCCGGCGAGCCTTCCTCGACCACCCGACGCCCATCGCCATCGCCCACCGCGGGGGCGCCGAGGAGCTGCCGGAGAACACCCTGCCCGCGTTCGACGCCGCCGTCGCGCTCGGCTACCGCCACCTCGAGACCGACGCCCACGCGAGCAGCGACGGCGTCGTCTTCGCCTTCCACGACCACATCCTCGACCGGATCACCGACGGCAGCGGCCGTCTCTCCAAGCTCACCGCCGCGGAGATCGAGAAAGCTGACGCTGCGTACTACTTCAGCCCTGATGGCACCACGCACCCCATACGCGGTACGGGGATCGGCGTGCCCACTATGGAGGAGGTGCTCACCCGCTGGCCCGATGTGTTCGTCAACATCGACGCCAAGTCGGACTACGTGGTCGAGCCCCTCGTCGATCTGCTGCGCCGGCTCGACGCCTTCGACCGAGTCTGCATCGGTGCGTTCTCCGACGAGCGTCTGCGTCGTATCCGGCGCCTCACCAAGCGCGCGGTTTGCACGTCGATGGGACCGAGGAGCATCGCCGCGGCGTGGCTGGCGTCGCGCACCCGCCGCATGCCGCGGTTGCAGGCCGATTGCGTGCAGGTGCCGGTGCGCGCGCGCCGCCTGGTGGTGGTCGACCAACGATTCGTCGATGCCGCCCATCGTGCCGGTCTGCAGGTGCACGTGTGGACCATCGACGAGCGCGACGACATGACCGCGCTGCTCGACCTCAGCGTCGACGGCATCATGACCGACCGGCCGCAGCTGCTCCGCGAGGTGCTCATCGCCCGTCGCCAGTGGCACGGTGCGGTGCTCGCGCCGGCGTAACCTACGCGCATGCTGCCGAGCGATCCGGGCGCGCGCCATGTCCCAGCCCCGCATCGTCAGTACTGGTATCACCCCGACGAGCATCTGCGCTGGCTGGTGCGGGACAGCGTCGGCGAATCGGTATGGCCGGTCGCCGACGCCGCCCTCGCCGAGCTCGGTGAGCTCGTGCCGCTGCGCATCGAGCCGCTGGCGCGCGACGCCGACCGCCATCCGCCCGTCCTCCACCAGTACGACGCTCGTGGCTCGCGAATCGACGAGATCGAGTTCCATCCCGCCTACAACGAGCTCATCACCACAGTGCTTGGGTTCGGCACGGTCCGCTCGGCACATGTGCCCGGCTGGCGCGGCCTTTCCGGCGTGGCCCCGCGCGCGCTGACGAGCGCGGTGTCCTACATGTTCCTCCAGGCCGACCAAGCGATCACCGGCTGCCCCGTGGGAATGATGGACGCCATGGCGCGCTGCCTCGCGCGCAACGATCCGGAGCTCGCCGCTCGGTTCGTGGAGCGCATCGCCGACGACGGCGGCGCCCACAGCACCGCGGCGATGTTCCTCACCGAGAAGGCGGGCGGCTCCGATGTCGGCGCCAACGAGACGGTTGCGGTGCGCGCCGACGGGGGCAGCTGGCGTCTGCACGGCGAGAAGTGGTTCGCCAGCTGTCCGCAGTCTGACCTCGTGCTGGTGACGGCACGACCTGAGGGCGCACCCGACGGGCCGGCCGGGCTGGGCCTGTTTCTTGTGCCGCACCGGCTCGAGGACGGCTCGCGCAACGCCATCCTCGTCCACCGCCTCAAGGACAAGTTCGGCACTCGTGCGACGGCGTCCGGTGAGGTCGGTCTGCGCGGCGCGTTCGCATGGCAGGTCGGTCAGCTCGACCGCGGCATGCGCCAAATGATGGACATGGTGTCACTGACGCGCGTCGGCATCGTCGCCGCGACCGCCGGCGCGATGTGGCGCAACACCATCGAGGCGCTCGACCACACATCGAAGCGCAACACCTTCGGCGCCGTCCTGCAGACGCATGCGCTGATGCGCGACAGCCTCGCCGAGCTGGTCGTCGACTCGACGGCGGCGCTCACGGCCACAGTCGCCGCCAGCGAGCTGCTCGACAAG
>CATPAP010000001.1 GCA_955651875.1 Candidatus Dormiibacterota bacterium | reverse complement strand
GTATGGCGAGGATCACGCCGGCGATGGCGACGACGCCGGGGCGCTCGCCCCGCGCTGTGCCCACCACCACCGGCACGATCGCGCTGAGGACGGCGGTGAGGGGCGCGACCACAGCCATCGGTCCGATGGCCAGGCCGCGGTACAGGAGCACGACGCCGATGACTCCGACCACGCCGGCCGCGGCGCCCCACACCATGTCGGCCGGGTGGTACACCGACCCCGGCAGCACGGCGACGACGAGCAGGCCCAGCACCAGACTCAGCGCATTGCTGACCAGCACAACAAGGGTGGCCGGCACGCGGCGCGCCGCGAGGCCTCCGCTGAAGTCGCTGATCCCGAAGCAGAGCGCAGAGACGAGGGCGAGGACGGCGGCCATGGAGAGCGACTCTGCAGCGGCACATCAACTCCCCGCCGCCGACGCCTCGCAACCATCGTCGCCCACGTTCGCAGCATCCAACACCGGTGCGGCGCCCGCGCGCATCGCCGCACCGGCATCCGAGGGCGTCGTGACGCAGCCGTTCGTCGCTGTTGGACCGCGGCATGGTAGGCTGGGTGACGACGCGGCGCACCTTCTGACGCGCCGTTGCCCTTCTTGCGGTTCCTCTCCCCGTGTCACGCGGGTCCCCCAAGCCAGGCACTCACACCAGAGCTTCGAGGGGAAGCGCAGAGCCGTATGGCTCGGGAGACACATGACATCGTTCGCTGACCTCGGGGTGCGTCCGCGCACCCGCAACGCCCTTGAAGCGGCATCGATCACCACCCCGCTCGACATCCAGGTCGAGGCGATCCCTGTGCTTCTCGCAGGTCGGGACGCCGTTGCCGAGGCGCCCACGGGCTCGGGCAAGACGCTCGCGTTCCTGATCCCCATGGTCGAGAGGCTGTCGGGCCACCGCACCCACGGAGGTCCGCGTGCGCTCATCGTGGCTCCGTCGCGAGAGCTCGCCAACCAGATCGGAGCGGTGCTTCGCACCGTTGATCGCGGCCTGCGCATCGCGATGCTGTACGGCGGCGTCGGCTACGGCGGCCAGCTCAGCGCGCTGCGCAGCAGCCCCGACGTGGTGATCGGCTGTCCGGGACGCATCCTCGACCTCGCGGGACAGGGGCGGGTCGACCTCAGGTCCATCGAGTACCTGGTGCTCGACGAGGCCGACGAGATGCTCGACCAGGGCTTCGCCCCCGACGTGGAACGCATCATCGCGCTGACGCCGGGCACCGAACCGGCACGGCGCCAGACCGTGCTCACCTCCGCGACGATGCCGGCCTGGGTGCAGCGCATGATCGATCGCCACCTCGTGGATCCCACTGTCATAAGGCTGAGCGCGCAGGGCGAGCCGACGCTCGAGCACGCGCTGCTCCACGTCGAGCGCGCTCACAAGGTCGAGACGCTCTCTCGCCTGCTGCGCAAGCACAAGGGATCCGCGCTCGTGTTCCATCGCACCAAGCACGGTGCCAAGGGGCTGGCACGAGAACTCACCGCCCGCGGTCACCGCAGCGTCGAGCTGCAGGGCAACCTGTCGCAGAACGCACGTGACCGCGCCGTGGCCGCCTTCCGCAACGGCCACGCCGACGTGCTCGTCGCCACCAACGTCGCCGCGCGCGGTCTCGACATCAGCCACGTCGCCGTGGTGGTGAACTACGAGCTCCCCGAGACGCCACAGTGGCTGACCCATCGCGTGGGACGCACGGCGCGCAACGGCGCATCCGGCCGCGCGTTCACCTTCCTGACCCGCGAGGACGCCGAGAAGTGGCGCAAGCTGCGCCGGCTCGGCGCTCCCGAGCTGCCCGGTGCGGACACCAATCACCTCCTCGACACCGGCCACATCCGGTTCGTCGCCGCACCGCCGTTGGGGATCGTTGACGACGGTCCGGCGCGGCGACCGCAGCACCGCGCGGGCGCGAACAGCCTCCGCCGCCGCCGGCCGCGTCCTTCCTCCGCGCGATAGCCCACGCGAGCAAAGGCTCGACCTACTCGGCTGCGGCCAGGTTCTCGCGCTTGCGGATCTTGTTGCGCTCGTCAGCGTTGAGAACGCGCTTGCGCAGGCGGATGCCCCCGGGAGTCACCTCGACGAGCTCGTCCTCCTCGATGAAGTCCAGGCTCTCCTCGAGGGACAACTGGCGCGCCGGCACGAGCCGAACCGTCGCGTCCTCCGTCGAGGAGCGGATGTTGGTCTTCTGCTTCTGCTTGGTGACATTGAGGTGGAGGTCGCCGGGGCGGCGGTTGAGCCCCACGATCATGCCTTCGTAGACCACGGTCCCTGGACCGATGAACGGCTGGCCGCGCTCCTGCAGTCCGAGCAACCCGTACGCCACCGCGGTGCCCGGCTGGCTGGCGGTGAGCACGCCATTGCGGCTCGTCGGCGGCAGCGGCCGCCACCGCTCCCAGCCGAGCAGTCGAGTCGACATCACGCCCGTCCCGCGGGTCAGCGTGAGGATCTGGCTGCGCAGCCCGATGAGCGCCCGAGTGGGAGCGCGGTGAACGAGCCGTGCCCGGCCGGCAGCGTCGGTGCGCATCGACTGCATGTGAGCGCCGCGCGAGCCCAGCGTCTCTGCTATGGCACCGACTGAATCGGCGTCGCAGTCGATGATGCACTCCTCCACCGGCTCGTGCCGCTGGCCGTCGATCTCGCGCGTGATCACCGCCGGTCGTGACACCTCGAACTCGTAGCCCTCACGACGCATGGTCTCGATGAGGATGGCGAGGTGGAGCTCGCCGCGACCGCTCACCTCGAAGATGTCGGCGGTTGGACCGTCGGCGACACGCAGCGCGACGTTGGTGAGCAGCTCGCGTTGCAGGCGTGCGCGCAGCTGGCGCGAGGTGCTGCTCACGGTCGATTCGCGACCCGAGAGCGGCGACTGGTTGACCGAGAACTGCATGCGCAGCGTCGGTTCGCCCACCTCGGGGCGCGGCAGCGCGACAGGGTGGTCGGCGTCGGCGACGGTGTCGCCGATGGCGACGTCGGCGAGGCCGGTGATGTACACGATCTCGCCGGCGGCAACCTCAGTGGTGGGGACGCGCTGTAATGCCTCGACGGTCAGCACTGTGCCGATCCGCTGGCGTTGGCTGGTGCCCCCAGCACTGATGCACACCACCGCCTGGCCGGGGCGGAGCACGCCCTTGTTGATCCGCCCCAGCGCGAGCCGGCCACTGTAGTTGTCGTGGTCGAGGTTGCTCACCAGCATCTGGAAGGGCGCCTCCGGATCCGCAGGTGGCGGCGGAACGTGGCTCAGGATGGCGTCGAGCAGCGGCTCGAGGGTGGTGCCCTCGTAGCGCAGGTCCATGGTCGCGGTGCCCAAGCGGCCGTTGGTGTACACGACGGGGGCGTCCAGCTGCGAGGCGTCGGTGGCGAGCTCGAGGAGGAGGTCGTGGGTGAGCTCGACCGTCTCCTCGGGTCGCGCGTTGGTCCGGTCGATCTTGTTGACCACGATGATGGGGCGCAGCCCGAGCGCCAGCGCCTGACGCAGGACCACCCGCGTCTGCGGCATTGGGCCCTCCGCGGCGTCGACGAGAAGCAGGCAGCCGTCGGCCATGCCGAGCACGCGCTCCACCTCTCCACCGAAGTCCGCGTGCCCCGGCGTGTCGATGATGTTGAGCTTGACGCCCCGGTAGCGGATCGAGGTGGTCTTGGCCAGGATGGTGATCCCCTTCTCGCGCTCGAGATCGCTGGAGTCCAGGATCAGCTCACCGACCTGCTCGTGGGCCGCGAACACGCGCGACTGCTTGAGCAGGGCGTCGACGAGCGTGGTCTTGCCGTGGTCGACGTGCGCGACGATGGCCACGTTGCGCAGGTCCGCTCGGCGCGCGACCGTGTTCTGACCGACTGGCATGGGTCCTATCCTCGCCGAGCCGCGGTTGCCGCCGTCCTGCCCGGATGGCGGCGTCGTGGGATGGGCCGCCGACCGAGTCCGCTAGCATCGAGCGCGAATGACTGAGATCGCCGCCGAGGTCACCGACCTGCTGCAGCGGCTGATCCGCAACGGTTGCATAAACGACGGCACCCCTGGCTCCGGGCAGGAGATCCGCAGCACCGAGCTCCTCGCTGCGCACCTGCACGGTTCCGGGGTCGACATGCAGACGTTCGAGCCCCTGCCCGGCCGAGCCTCGCTCGTGGCCCGCCTACCGGGGACGGACCCGGCAGCGCCGACTCTGCTGCTCATGGGACATATCGATGTCGTCCCCATTGACCCTGAAGGGTGGCAGCGCGACCCGCTCGGCGGCGAGCTGGTCGACGATGTCGTTTGGGGCCGCGGCGCCATCGACATGCTCAACCTCACCGCCTCGATGGCGGTGGCGACGCGGCGCATCGCCGCCTCCGGCCGCCGACCGCGCGGCGGCCTGGTCTTCCTGGCCGTCGCGGACGAGGAGGCCGGAGGTGCGCTCGGCGCCGGTTGGCTGGCAGCGAACGCGCGCGACGCCATCGCCTGCGACTACGTGATCACCGAGAACGGCGGTGTGCTCCAGCACACGCCGGCGGGCGAGCGCGTCGGCGTGACCGTCGGCGAGAAGGGAATCTGCTGGTGCCGGCTTCGCGTGCACGGTACTCCCGGCCACGGTTCACGGCCGCTGCGTGCCGACAACGCGCTCGTCAAGGCTGCCGAGGTGGTCACGCGGCTCTCCGGATACCGCACCGCGGCCCACATCACCGACGCGTGGCGGCGCTGGGTGGTGGGCATGGGCTTCGAGCCCGAGATCGCGGAGGCGCTCGTCGACCCCGCCCGGGTGTGGGAGGGACTCGATCGGCTACCCACCGCGCTCGCCGGCATGGCCCACGCGCTCACCCACCTCACGGTGAGCCCCAACGTCATCCACGGTGGCGAGAAGACCAACGTCATCCCCGGCCGCGTCGACGTCGAGGTCGACATCCGCAAGGTGCCCGGCCAGACCGACGAGGACGTGCTGGAGTTCCTCGACACCGCGCTCGGACCGCTGCGAAACGATGTCGTGGTCGAGCTGCTCCAGCATGACGAGCCCAGCGAGTCGCGTGTCGACACGCCGCTCTGGGACGCCATCAACCGCGCAGCCACCGCGGTGTACCCCGCTGCGATGTGCATCCCCACCCTGACGCCGGGGGGCACGGATGCGCGCTTCTTCCGCGCGCTCGGCGTGCCCGCCTACGGCATGGCGCTGTACAGCCGGGCGATGACACTGACCCAGTTCAGCTCGATGTTCCACGCCAATGACGAGCGTGTCGACCAGGAATCTCTGAGGCTCACCGTCGAACTGTACGAGGCAGTCGCCCGCGACCTGCTCGGCTGACCGCCGGTCTCAGCCGGCGAGGCGCTCGTCGTCGGTGTGGGGCTCGATGCGCATCACCGACACGCGCTTGCTCATGGTGAGCACGCCGCCATGCGGCGCCACGTACGTCCCCGACACCGGTGCGACGTCTGCGTAGTCGCGGCCGACCGCGATGGTCAGGTAGGTCATGCCCGCCTCGCATCCGTGGGTGGGGTCAAGAGCAAGGACGCGCGCGTGGCCGCAGCCATCGGGCACGAGCACCTCGACCCACGCGTGCGAGCCCCCAGAGCCGAGCAGCTGGCCGGAGACGTACCGCGATGGCATCCCGAGGCCACGCGTGACCGCGAGGAGGATGTGGGCGTAGTCCTGGCACACGCCCACTCCGCCCGCGAATGCCTGCGCGGCGGTGGTCCGCACGGTGGTGACGTCATGTGCGTAGCGCATGCGCTCGAAGACCAGGGCGCAGGCCGTCGCAGCCAGCTCGGCGCCGTCGAGGCGGGTGGCCCTGAGCTCCTCGACGAGCTCGTGCAGCTCGTCGTCCGCAGCGGTCAACTCGGTGGGCTCGAGCAGGCGGCGGTCATAGAGCAGCGCGCCCGCGGCCAGGTGTGGGCGGTGATCGGCGCTGCGCTCGACGATGCTCAAGGAGATGAAGGTGACCTGCTCCTCGACATAGGGAACGTTGATGTCGACCACGTGGTTGCCGAATCCGTCCGGTGCGGCGCGGACACTGCGCGCAGTGGCGTCGAGAACGTCGACACTGCGCAAGACGCGCCGCTGGTCGCCATGGCGCTCGCGGGGCTGCACGACGAGCCGCTGGCGCAGCCGGCGTACGGGGCCGTCGTACTGGTAGGTGATGCGCTGGTGGATGGCATAGGCGGTGCGGCGCACCGTCGTCCAGTCCACCGCGGAGGCGTCGACGCCGGCGAGCCACTCAGCGGGATCCTCGGCGTCGAAGCCGTCCCCAAGCGGGAGTCTCACGACGCCTCCGCCTCGAATGCGCCGAGAACGGGCGGCCGCGAACTCGACCACGGCTCGCAGGCGACGGGCTCGGCTGCGACGCGCATGGCGGTGAGCGGTGCGCTCCCGTAGCTGGTGAGCATGGCGATGTCGAGCGCGTCACGACCGCGACCGATGACCACGCGTCCGGTGCGTCGCTGGTTGTTGCGGGGATCGAACGTGTACCAGCGATCGCCGATGTACGCCTCGAGCCAGGCCGCGAAGTCCATCGGCTCGGGAATCGGCACAACATCGATGTCGGGCAGGTAGCCGAAGCAGTATCGCGCCGGGATGTTGAGCGCGCGCAGGAAGGCGACGGCCAGGTGCGCAAAGTCGCGGCACACGCCACGGCGCTGCACATAGGTCTGCGTGGCCGACGTCGTGGAGTTGCTGCTGCCGTGCGTGAAGGCAACGCTCTGGTGCACCCAGTCAACGACGGCCTGGGCCCGTGTCCAGCCTGTGGGGATGCCGCCGAAGAGCGCCCACGCGGTGTTGGCGAGCCGGTCCGACTCGCAGTACCGGCTGGCAAGCGTGAAGTGGAGGACGTCGTCGGGGAGGTCGGCGACGGCAGGCTGAACCGCGGTGGCGGCGGCTTCGTCGACGTCCGCAGCGACCTCGACCTCGGCCTGGTAGTGGATGCGGCTGCGGCCCGGGCCGAGGGTGAGCCGCCTGCACACGTTCCCGTAGAGGTCGAGGTAGCGGTGGACGGTGGCGGGTGGGTCCGTGGTCAGCGCGGCATCCAGGACACCCAGCACGGCGTCGGGGCGCGGCTCAACCTGCAGGACGACCGCGACCGGCCAGATGAGGTCGTGGACGAACTCGCAGCCGACTCGCACCCGACGGCGGGAAACCTCCGACACGCTCGCAGTCTAGCGCCGCAGAGTAGTCTGCACCGACAATGGCCAAGATGCAGGTGCCCACGCTCCTGCCCGCGGGTGCCGACGAGTGCGTGGAACCAGACGGCAGCGTCCGCGAGCCCTACGCCGTGCTGCTCGACGCGGTGAGGCGCGAGCCTGGCCAGCTTCCCCGGATCCGCCGCGGCGCGCAGGAGTGGTTCGCCGCCCGCGACGTGACCTTCGGCGTCCCCGAGGACGGTGCGGCGCCGATCTTTCCCTTCGACCCCATCCCGCGCGTCATCGGCGCATCGGAGTGGAGAACGATCCACCGCGCCCTCTCGCAACGCGCGGTCGCCCTGGACCACTTCGTGTCCGACTGTTACGGAGCGCAGCGCGCGCTGCGAGACGGCGTCGTTCCCGGCCGGCTGGTGTACAGCAGCACCGGATACCTGCGCGATATCGTCGGGGTGCGCCCGCCGCGCGCCACCTGGTGCCACGTCGCCGGCATCGACGTGGTGCGCGTGCAGGGAACGTTCTTCGTGCTCGAGGACAACGTCAGGGTTCCCAGCGGTGTCGCCTACGCGCTCGAGGCGCGGCGCGCCCTGGAGAAGGTCGCACCCCAGTGGTTCGCCACCAACGCGGTGCGGCGCATCGAGGACTACACGACGCGGTTGAGGCGCATCCTGCAGCGCATCGCGCCGCGCCCGTGGGAGGCGGTCATCGCCGTGCTCACACCGGGGCCCTTCAACGCCGCGTACTACGAGCACAAGCTGCTCGCCGAGGAGATGGGAGCGATCCTCGTCGAGGGCCAGGAGTTGATCGTCTCTGAGGACGAGGTGTACCGGTACGACCCCGAGGGCAACATCCAGCGCGTGGATGTCATCTACTCGCGCGTCAACAGCGACTGGCTCGATCCCCTGGTATTCCGCAGCGAGTCGATGCTCGGCGCCCCCGGCATCATCGAGGCGTGGCGGCGAGGGAATGTCGCCTTCGCCAACGCGCCGGGGACCGGCGTCGCCGACGACAAGGCGATCTACCCCTACGTCCCGGCGATGATCCGTTACTACCTCGGGGAGGAGCCGCTCATCGACAACGTGCCCACGTACGACCTCGGTGACCGGATCCAGCGCGAGCACGTGGTGGCCAACCTCGACCGTATGGTGCTCAAGCCCGTCGACGCAAGCGGTGGCTACGATATCCATTTCGGCCGCCTCGCCGGCGCTGCGCAGCGCACCGAGCTGGTGGCGCGAATCGAGGCGGCGCCGCGCCAGTGGCTGGCGCAGGAGGAGGTGGAGTTGAGCAGGGCGATCTGCCTGCGCGAGGATGGCGGCCTCGAGCCGCGCGCCGTCGACCTGCGCCCGTTCGTGCTCCTCGATGAGCGGCCGTGGATCTCACCGGGCGGCCTCACGCGTGTGGCCGCCAACCCGGAGACGCTGGTGGTCAACTCGTCGCAGGGAGGAGGCAGCAAGGACACATGGGTTCTGAGTCGCTGACGTATGCGGTGTGGCACCACACCACGCTGCGCTACACCGAGTCCATCGGGCTGTCCTTCAACGAGGTGCGCATGCGCCCGCGCGACCGCGGCTCCCAGCGCACCCTCGCATTCTCGCTGCTGAGCAACCCCGCTGCGGTGCCACGCAGCCGCATCGACTACTTCGGCAACTACGTGCACCGCGTCGACGTCAGCACGCCGCACGATATGCTCGAATTCGTCGTGGAGGCAGTCGTCGAGAACAGCGAGCCAAGGCGCCGGCGCCTCACGGAGTGGCAACAGGACGGCCTCGCCAGCGACCCGCGCCTCGAGTACGCGCTGCCGAGCCCGCGCGTGCCACTCGCGGACATCACCCGCGGCATGTGGCGGGAGTGGAACGGCGACGACAACAGCTTCGACGCCGTTCTCGCCACCGCCGAGCGCATCCCCAGGGAGCTGCGCTACGTCACCGGGGCGACCACGGTGGAGTCGAGCATCGACGACCTCCTCGCCGGCGGCGCCGGGGTCTGCCAGGACTTCTCCCACCTCTTCCTTGCGCTCGTCCGCGGCGCCGGCTGGCCGGCACGGTACGTCAGCGGCTATCTCGGACCCTCCGGAGAGCAGATGGTGACCGAGGGCCAGTCGCACGCCTGGGCCGAGGTGTGCGGCGCAGACGGACGCTGGGTGGGACTCGACCCCACCCACGGCAGCTTCACCGGCGCGCACCACCTTCGGCTCGCGGCCGGGCGCGACTATGGCGACGTGGCCCCACACCGGGGACTCTTCTACGGGACGTCAGAGGGCGCGGCACCGGAGGTGAAGGTGCGGATCGCGCGGATGTCGCACCAGCAGGTCGAGACGGTGCAGACCGGCACCGCCGTGCGCTGGCAGCAGCAGCAGCAGCAGTGAGCGGCGCGGACTAGCCGGACGCGCTGACCTGCAGCTGCGATGCGGCGAGGCCGCGCAGCTCCGATATCCGGTGGAGGTGCCAGTCGACGCTGCGCAGGAGACGTCCCGACGCGACCGCACGGCGGAGCAGAAGGTGGCAGTCGTGCTCCCACGTGAAGC